>WHHJ01000029.1 GCA_014872655.1 Clostridia bacterium | reverse complement strand
CGGAATCTTTTTTATTAATGATAAGGTATCTTTTTAAAAAAGGATTAACAAATTTTCAGATACCCCTTGACAAATCAAAAATATCGTGTATAATAATAAGGTCGGGTCTGTACGGGCCTGACACATTGCGGAATTGTGTAACGGTAGCACGGCAGACTCTGACTCTGTTTGTTGGGGTTCGAATCCCTATTCCGCAGCCAGTGTAACGCTGAACCTACAATAGGTTCAGCGTTATTTTTTTGTTTTATTGTTCAAACGATTAGAGCTGCATTTTAGGTTTTTTACAATATAACGATGAGAGTGCAGTTTAGGTTCGTGTCAATTTTTTATGATATTTCTCAACAGATAAATATTATTCCATTTTTATCTTCTGCAAACAGCAAAGGCCTTGATACTGCTTATGCATCAAAACTTTTTAAAACAAAAATGAATTGGAGGGCAAAACGCTTTTCAACCGTCTTGACATTTGGAACTCGCAATAAAACCCGACTTGTCTGTCTTCAAAAAAAGTTTATTATGATCACTGATTTGTCCAGAATGTTCTTATTATACAAGATATTAAGTTCAAAAAATAAATTTCACTCTGTTCTTTTTACAAAACAATATACAAATTCATTAAATCCATAATAACACCGCGCCTGAGACTTGAAGACCTCAGGCGCGGTGTTTTAGTAAAACAGTTTATATTTTTGCCGTATCCGCTGCAATTGATTCATCAACGGATCAGCTCCGAAAAACAGAAATAAGACCGAGGCCGTCGCATGAACGATATCCATCGGAAAGCCGGCAACAAAGTAAGAAAGAAAAACCGGTAAACTGGTATAAGCTCGAACCAACATAGCCGAAGCAAAATTCATCAGAACGCCATATAAAACCAGCGCGCTCACAAATCCATACAAACAAAGGAAACCACGTTTTTTTCGTTTTTCTTTTCCAAAAAAGAGCAATCCGGCTACAAATCCGACCAGTCCCATCGCAAACATCTGCCAGGGAGTCCAAGGCCCCTGCTGGAATAAAATGTTCGAAAGCAACATAGTCAGTGCACCCACTAAAAATCCGCTTTCTCCGCCCAACATAGCCCCACAAACAACTGTCAGAGCAAGGACAGGCTTAAACTGCGGAATAAAAGCGAACGCCATCCGGCCGGCAACGCCGAGCGCACACAAAACGGCAATCAAAACCAGTTCCCGTGCATGCGGTTTTCGTCCCTCAAATAAAACAAAGAACGGAATCATGCACTCAACCAACACGGCAAAAGAAAGAATCAAATAATCTTCGCTGCGCAGAAAAAACAATCCTGCTAAAATAGTCGCCGGAATTAAAATCACAAAAATGGCTGCCGTCAGCCATTTCCGCAGCCGCATTTTCTTGGCCGAAGCAGGCTTTGACAGTGCCGACATTGCCAAAGATGTCAAAGGTTTTTCCGTGTCTAAAAGTTGTGGAGAAGAAAAATCCGTCTTCTGTTCGGAATCTTCCAAAGAACCGTCTGTATTTACTTTTTCCCCTTTTTTTTCGGAAAAATCATGAATCGTTGTCTGCGCTTTCTCATCAGATTTCAGATCTGAAACTTTCGGGTCGGTTTTTGATTGAGAGGAAGACGTATCAGTACAAACGGCTGCCGAGGTGTTGCCACGGATCTTCTTTTTTCGCAAAAAAGCTAAGATATAGAAAGCTGTAGGCATCGCCGTTAAAACAAATGGTTTATACTGTATCAGAATCCAGGGGAACGGCACCGTCATCACGCCCACTAAATCAAATAAAAAGACGCCTGTCAAAAGCAAGGCAACAAGAAAACAAAGCCCACGCAAAACAGGAATTTTCTTCCGCATAGGCCGTTTCGCCGGTTCCGACAAATCCTCTTTTACGGCAATCCGTGGGAAATCCGGCAACACCGGATCGGGTTCTACCGTTCCGCCGCAAGCTTTTACGATATCCCGAACGGTTACCGCCGCAGGCAAAATCCCGCAAGCCATCCGGTTTGCGGCCGTGGTATAAAAACGATTTTGGGCAAAAAAGATGCGCGCCGGAGCCTCGCTTACAATTTGTCCGTCAAACAGCATCGCGCACCGATCTGCATACTCCGCACAAAATTCAACATCGTGGCTGACCATAACTACCGTAATGCCTTGCCGGCACAGATGGCGCAAAATTTGCGCAAAGCGACATTTAAAACCAGCATCCATTCCCTTGGTGGGTTCATCCAGCAACAAAACAGACGGACGATACAACAACAGTTTCGCCAAAGCCACTCGCTGCCGCTCACCGCCCGATAAATCGGCGGGGTGCATTTGCATCAAAGAATCCAATTCGCATAGCTGTACTACCCATTCGAACAATAGTGCGGATTGTCCGGAAACAGACTGAGATAAATCCTCAGACACAGACTTCAACTCATCCTGAACCGTTTTATGAGCAAACAGTGCTAACGGATCCTGCGGCAAGATACAAACGCGCTCCGAGCTGCCGGGCTGTGATTTTTGAAAACTTTTTCCATTAATCCGAATGGTTCCCCGATACGGTTTTTCCAATCCCGCCAACAACGACAGCAGCGTACTTTTGCCAGAGCCGTTTTCACCCATCAGCACAAACAGCCCCGACCGAGGAATCTTAAGGGATAGATTTCTCAACACATCTGCCCCGTCCTGCTCGTATCGAAACCAAACTTCCTGCAAAGAGAAAATGGGATCTTTGATGGGATTGTCTTTTCCTAAAAAGGTTTTCTCCATTTTCTGTCTGCCTGGGAAATCTTCCTTTCTCCGATGCAGATCCACAAGTTGTTCTTCCGGTACATGACCGCTCTTGCCAACAAAATGCTCTAACCAACGATGCCCCTGCCCCACGGTAAACGGGCAAGGTTCTTCCTGACCGTCAGGGACGGAAAACCAGACTCGCATAGGGGTCGGCAGATACCGAAACACAGGCTGTAACTGCTGCCCTGTCAATCGATCCCAGTGCTGAGGAGGAGCATCCAACACCACTTTCCCATGGTCTAACACCACAACTCGATCACAGAGCGGAAAAAGTTCTTCTAACCGATGTTCCGCGATCAGAACCGTTACACCCAGTTCCCGGTTAATACGATGCAGCGTTTGCAAAAAAGAACAGGCCGCTACCGGATCCAATTGTGCCGTAGGCTCATCCAATACCAACACTTGAGGATCGGTAATCAAAACGCCGACCAAATTCAGTAGTTGTTTTTGTCCGCCGGACAACTCGCAAGTTTGTTTTCCGATCCACTCGCGGATATTAAAATACGAGGAAATCTCGGCAATACGCCGCCGGATCGTATCACTGTCCAGTCCTAAATTTTCAGCTCCGAAAGCCAACTCGTGCCAAACTTGATCCGTGACAATTTGATTTTCAGGAGATTGGCCGACAAACCCGATTTGCGCACTCTGCTCCCGTTGCCCCACCTGCTCAAGAGGCGTTGCATGAAAAGTCACTGTTCCCGTGCGCTGTCCGCAGGGCGTCAAGACAGTTTTAAAATGCCGCAATAACGTGCTTTTCCCGCAACCGGACGGGCCACATACAACCACAAATTCTCCGGCTTTGACAGACAGCGAAACCTCCTGCAAAGCAGGCACAGATTGCCCCGAATATCGGAACGTCAAATTTTGCACCGATAATATTTCCACCGTATCGCCTCCTTTACACGAACAATCACCGGAATCAAACAAAAAACAAAATAGACCCCGTAAAATACCAACGCCCATAAATTCTGAGCAATAACCCCGACCTGCGGAAAATAGGAAAATGAAAAAACATGTCCCAAAAATCCCGTAACGCCTAAAAGCCCAATTCCAAACACAATCACCGCAAGCAAAATTTTGTCCCGCAGACAAAACCGATATGCCGCATAAGATGTCCGGCCTTCAAGCCCGTATCCTCGTCCTACCATAGAATCTGCCGTTTCCAAAGCGTGCTCCAAAGACCACGAAACCGTTGTAGAAAAAATTCGAACCGCGTTTTTAATCCGATGATTTTTCTTTCCACGATCCAACTCGATACCCAAACATTGATGTACCTGCCGAACCGTCCGAAAACGCGACAGAAACACAGGAATAAATCGCATCGCCACCGTTAAAACCAAACTGACAGACGGAAATCGCTGACCGAATAAATACAAAAATTTTTCTGAGGTCATCACAGCCTGATAACACAAAAACCAAAACATTACCGACAGCATCAGACCGGCCGCCGCCAATCCAAACAAAACGGATTCTGCCGTAACAACCGTCCCCCACGGCAAATCAAACAAAGCCGTCTGCCCCTGCGTATTCAACAGCGGATTCAACAGAAAAACCAGAACGGCCAAGGGAAGGATGAAGCGACCGAGCATTCTCAGCAATGATTTTCCCTTCAGCAAGAGAGCATAAAGAAAGCCGCAAAATACGCTGATCAATAAACAAACCGGCTGCATACAAAACATACAAAATAAGATCAGAAAACCTAAATAAATCAGAACG
The DNA here is from genome assembly GCA_014872655.1 of Clostridia bacterium. Taxonomy (GTDB): domain Bacteria; phylum Bacillota; class Clostridia; order Oscillospirales; family UBA644; genus UBA644. The sequence goes on along the minus strand of WHHJ01000029.1, from coordinate 19,945 downwards.
ACCCCGGGATGATATTCCGAAAAAGCATCTTTCACCGTCTTCCCTCCTCTCAAAATACTCGTTATCTGCATTGCCATCACAGAATTTTTATCCTTTATAAAAAAACTTTCTTTGTTAAACAAAGAAAGCACAACTTATTCCAAAACGATTCGCGGTCTTTTCCTCAAAAGACGCGAACCGAGTCGGTTCGTCTGCGCATCCCCTCGTCAAAGACCCGAAAAAAACGCGGGAGATGCTGACTGATCACAAAGGTACCGCAATTGCACGACCTTTGCCAAACACAGCAATGACGGTTGTTTCGGAATCGAACCGAATGCTCAACAATCTACTCAGTTTACAACTTTTCAAACCGCGTTCCGCAACTATTTCGTTTAAATCCTGTCGATTTTTATCAAATCGACATCAACAAAAAACATCATTTTTTTTATTATAACATAACTATATAAGACTTGTCAATCAGCGTTCAAACAACAGCGCAGACAGGCCTTTGCAACAATAAAACGTTTCAAAGACGATATATTAAGAATCTTTCTTTCATTTCTATAAAAAAATGGCATCAAACCTTTTCCGTTATAAAAATTTGTGCTATAATAAATGTAGACACATCACAGCAAGGAGGGAAACGGATGCGCTCTATCATTTTCTTTTTTTCTCGTGCAGGAGAAAATTACGTTAACAGACAAATTCAAAACCTGCCGATAGGCAACACCAAAATTGCGGCCCAAATGATTCAACAACAAACCGGCGCGGATTTATTTGAAATTGAACCCGCGGAACCCTATCCAGAGGATTATTCAGCCTGTGTCAAGCGTGCAAAAGAAGAATTTCAGACCCATGCCAGACCCGCACTGAAGACAGTGCCTCCTTCGACAGACGACTATGACATTATTTTTCTGGGATATCCCAATTACTGCGGTACGATGCCGATGCCAATGTTTACTTTATTAGAAAAGAACTCTTTTTCCGGAAAGATCGTTCTTCCGTTTTGTACGCATGAAGGCAGTGGGTTGGCACGCAGCGAAGAAGATATTCGCAAAATGTGTCCCGACGCAGAGGTAAAAAAAGGACTGGCGATTCGCGGAGCTACAGTGGAGCAAGCCCAGGAAGATATCCTCGTTTGGCTGCAAAATAATCTCTAACATCCGACATCGAATAGCAACCCTTCTTTTTTGTCTGGCTAGATGTTTTTCCAGGCGCAAAATTTGCTTTTTTTACTTTGAGCTTTCTAAATTTTTTAACAACAATGTACATTCAACCCAAGAACACATTTTAAGTTATGATAAAGGAGATGCGCTATGAACGATTTTATTTATGATATTCCCGTTAAAGTTTATTTCGGACAAAATCAACTGCCGAATCTTGGCCCCGAACTAAAACGTTTTGGAACCCGTGTGTTACTGACCTACGGAGGCGGTTCGATCAAGAAAATAGGGCTTTATGACAAGATTACGGCAGAATTAAAAAGAGCCGGATTAGAATGGGAAGAATTGTCGGGCATTGAACCAAATCCCCGCATTGATTCCGTACGTAAAGGCGTAAAATTATGTAAAGAAAAAAAGATTGACGTCCTATTAGCTGTCGGCGGAGGATCGGTTATTGATGCGACCAAATACATTGCAGCAGGTGCTATGGTTGATTTTGACCCATGGAAATTCTTTTCGGACTGGGCGCCAATCGAAAAGGCATTGCCACTTGTTTCCGTACTGACACTTGCCGCGACTGGGTCTGAAATGGATGGAGGCGGAGTCATCAGCAATCCTGAAACACAAGATAAAATCGGCCGTGTCGAACCGCCCACGCTGCTGCCGAAAGTTTCGTTTTTGGATCCAACCAACACCTATACCGTCAGCCCGTACCAAACGGCGTGCGGAGCGGTGGATATGATGTCGCACATCATGGAGGTCTATTTTGATACACATAAGGACTTTTACATGCTAGACTGCTTTATGGAAGGGATGATGAAAACCATTCTTCATTACGCACCGATCGCTATGAAAGATCCCGAAAATTACGAAGCGCGTGCCAATTTGATGTGGACCTCTTCCTGGGCTATTAACGGGTTTATCAACGGTTCAAAACAACAAGACTGGAGCTGTCATCCGATCGAACATCAAGTCTCTGCTGTTTATGACATTACACACGGGCTGGGACTGGCAATTTTGACGCCGCGCTGGATGGAGTACTGCTTAGACGAGACCAATGCAGACCGTTACTGTCGTTTTGCGCAGCAGGTATTCGGCGTCACACCAACCGAAGATAAAATTGCCACAGCCAAAGAAGGCATTGCCCGTTTATCCGCTTTCTTCTTTGAGACCTTAGGGTTGAAAAGCACCTTTACTCAAATTGGCATAGACCGTAAAAACTTTAAAATGATGGCTCAAAAAGCGTGCGGAGAAAACGGAATCCATGGCATGAAGACACTGTACCCCAAAGATGTCGAAGCCATTTTTGAGATGTGCCTATGAACCGTCAAAAAGATCAAGTACAACCTTCGCAATCAGAGATCTCCCTGCAAATGATCGTCGAGCCGCTCTTAGCCTGGTACGATCAAAATGCGCGAAAACTCCCCTGGCGCGAAAATACGGACCCATACCGGGTTTGGATTTCGGAAATCATGTTGCAGCAGACCCGAGTGGATACGGTGATCCCCTATTTTGAGCATTTTATCGACAGACTGCCAACCGTACAGGATTTAGCAGACGTTCCACAAGAAGAACTGTTCAAATTATGGGAAGGCTTAGGATATTACACGCGTGCCAAGAACCTAAAAAAGGGGGCGCAAGAAATTTGCAGCCGATTCGGCGGGATCTTTCCGCAAACGCAGCAGCAACTGCTTACCGTTCCGGGAATCGGACCCTATACGGCCGGAGCAATTTGTTCGATCTGTTTTGAACAGCCTACTCCAGCAGTGGACGGAAACGTACTGCGCGTAATTACCCGGCTGACTGCAGATGATGCGGATATCTCAGCCTTATCTGTTCGACGCAGAATCAGCCAACAATTGGCACAGATTTATCCGGATTCCCGCCGCGGGGACTTTACCCAAAGTATTATGGAGTTAGGGGCAATGATTTGTCTGCCAAACGGGCAGCCCAAGTGCGAAAGTTGTCCGCTGAACAAACAGTGCCGGGCTTATGCAGATCAAACGCAACTGCTTTATCCGTCTGCAAAACCGAAAAAAGAACGGCAAGTAGAACATCTAACAGTTTTTCTGTTGATAGACAACGAAGAGGAACTTGCCGTCCGAATACGTACGGAAAAAGGCGTGCTCAACGGGCTTTGGGAATTACCGAATGTACAAGGAAGTTTGTCCGAAGACCAAATCCATACACTGTTAGACCAGTGGGGTATTTCCTTTACCAAAATTGAAAAAGCACCGCAGAAAAAACATATTTTTACCCATAAAGAATGGCTGATGCATTGTTTTATTGTTCATTGCTGCAAATCAGATCTTTTTACTTGGGTTACCCCACAGCAACTGCAAACGCAGACAGCATTGCCAACGGCTTTTCAAAAATGTCTGCCTGCCCGTTTTCGGCATTAAACATAACAGTCATATTTATTTGTCTGTTTAGCCGAAAAAGAGGGAACGGGAAGAGAAGCCTCTTAAGAAGGCTCTGTTGTCAGAAAAGAAACCTTGAGCTATTACGGCTATATATAATTGGCTGCAACAAGAAAAACTTATTTTCCCATTACAGACTAAAATCGTTTACGGCCAAACAGTCTATTTCAACGGCTATTGTATCTATCCAAAACAAAAAACGGCGCACTTACAAGTGCGCCGTTTTTATACTTATTTCATACTTATTGTGCAGAATAAAACCGGAACGAATACAAGTCGCATTCTTTCATTTTAATACGCAAAATGACCGGTTTGCCCTTTAACGATCCGACATCATGATTTTCGTTCCAGGAGATATCACGCGCAACCGTGTCTCCAAACATTTCATCACACTGACTCATCTCAAAGCCTGGATATGGATTTTTCTGCAAGTCTAACAATTCTACATAAAAGTATCCGGCTACGGTTGTTTTATAATTGAACTCCAGCCGGTTTCCGTCAAAGATAAACGGATGCGAAACAATCACCGTTTCATCACACCCCGCATGCAGGGAAACAAAACCGTCTAACCGCATCTCATACCGGCGCATCGCGCCATAAGCATTATCCGGAACCAGCAGAGAAATGACATTGGGCTCTTCGGGACGGTCGGACGGAGTTTCATACATACCGTTTGCCCCATATCCGTCTCCGTAAATCCAGTTACCCTGCCCTTCAATTCCGGACGGAAAAATCGGACAGTCATCATATCTTGTAAAATGAATGCCGTCCCGGCTAGTCATAAACAGACCGTCTGTCAATGCCGTGACGCCGCGTCCTACCGGTTCACCCTCTGGGAATGTCATCTTTTTGCCTTTGGGCAACTCGCGGAACATCCGCTTAAAAGTCCGTTCAAAATACCGTGTCGGAAACCCAAAAATCATATGCGGCGCACGGTAATACGGACCAATATTATTGGTATAAAGCTGATAAGAATGCGCCGTCCCGTAGTCCAAAGGCTGCCCCTCGGACCAATGATAAAAGTCTTTTGAAGTAAAGGCGGTAATACTGCGGGCCTTCTGCGCGTCTTCCCGTTTAAAATCCGTTTCGTCACTTTCGCCGACAAACCGGCTGGGATTATGAATCTCCCATCCCCGCGTATAGGCATGATATAAGTCTTCCTGCGGATCATAATAACAAGTATTCAATGAATCAAAAGTTCCGTCTGTAATAACGGTTCCCCGGTCTTCCCAGTGAATGCCGTCCGCAGAAACGACCGCATTCAATACGGCTTTTTTGTCAATCACACGTTCTGCCAGGGCCTTGTACCGTTCATTCTCCGGACAATTGGGGTTTGTGTCATACATCACGCCGAAATTGTCCAGCAAATCGCCCTCTAACAAATAAACAATATTATTTTCCTTCGTGCCGCGGAATTCATAAATTCCGTAATTCGGCTTTTCCCAATGAATGCCATCCGTACTTTCCGCGCGGCAGATATGTTGATGGGGCCATTCGCCCTCCATCATTCCGTCCCAGCCATGGGCTGTATAGTAAAGCAGATACTTTGTCCCGTCATGAATGATACTGTAATAAGAAGTCCATGCATCGTCGGCAAGTGTATCCCGTCCTACTGCAATTTCACGCGGCTGCGGTTGATGTGCAACAAACCGAGCAGAACCAACGTCCAAAAACATCTCATCATCTACAAACAATTCTCGGCGAGATCCGATATTGACCGTTTTTTTCATATATTCCATCCCCTTCTGCTATTTTCAAACAAATCCTTTATCTTTGAGTTATTGTAGCATAAAAGAAGATACTTGACAATACCTTTATTAAATTTTTCAAAAAAAAAGAGACGGTTTTCCGTCTCTTTTTATCGATTTCCCTGTTTGATCCGAAAAAACTTTTCCAAAAGTTTTCTGCCATTGAATGGAACCAGGGGGAACAAATAGGTAAATCCGGCTGTCGTCTTATTCAAAGCCAAACATAAAATACTGAAAACAACACCGCCGACAAACCCCCATACGTTAAACAACGCCGTAGTAATCAGCATCACCATTCTTAAAAACTTAACAGCATAACTGATTTCATAGCTGGGCAAACTGAACGTCGCGGTTGCAATGACGGCAGAATATAAAAGAACTTCTCCGCAAACCCATCCTGTCCCTACGGCAAAATCCCCTACAACAATACCGCCGATCAGGCCCATTGTGGTTGTCATCATCGTCGGAGTATTTAAAGATGCTAACTTTAACCCGTCGACCAACACTTCTATAATTAACAATTGAACAACGATCGGAACGTTTGCCGAGGTATCGATTAAGATAAACTTTAAACTTTCGGGTACGATTTGCGGATTCTGTAAAAATAAAAGCCATAAGGGCGTCCCAAATGCAATCAATATGACCATCACATATCGAACCAGTTTCATATACGATCCGGTAATCGGAGGAAAATAAAAATCGTTGGCCTCTTCCATACCGTCAAAAAAAGAAACCGGCAGCATCATTGCGGAAGGAGCATTGTCAATCAAAATAATGATATCCCCTTCCAAAATCTGCGCACAGGCCGTATCTACGCGCTCGGTGTATCGGAATTTGGGAAACGGATTGATCCAGGAGCGTCCCACTAACAAATCAGCTAAAGATTGTTGATTCATGGTCAATGCATCGGTGTTTTTTGCCGTCTGCATTCGGTTTTTTATTCTACGCAACAGCTTCTTATCGACACGCCCGTTCATATAACAGATTCCGATATCTGTTTTGGAGGTTTTTCCCATCTGCATATATTCGATACAAAGATCTGGACAACGAATTCGACGACGGATCAAAGCACAATTCAACACGAGCGTCTCCACAAATCCGTCCTTAGACCCGCGCATCACTTTCTCTTTATCCGGCTCTCCGGTCATCCGCTGCGGATAAGACCGCATGTCCACTTCAGCAGCCTGATCTAATCCGTCAATCAGTAAAATAACGCGACCCGATAAAACAGAGGTTACGGCACGATCTACATCCGTTCCTACTGAAACGTCACAAAACGGAACACAAATCTCGCAAAACTGCTTCATGCTGGTTAGTCCCGTCTGTCCAATACGCAAAAAGCCCTGATATAATTTAGTGATGGATTCATCTTTGACATATCCGTCTATAAAAAACAGGCAAGCCCGCCTGCCCGCAATCTGAAAATCACGAAAAACAATATCAAAATTATGTTCTGTATTTAAAATCGTCTTTAATGTGGTAATATTCTTTGCAATAGAAACATCCAAAACCATATTCATTCCCCCTTATCTGTTTTTTCCAATAAAGAGGAATTTATTCATTTGATTCAACAGCAGCCACAAAAAGCATCTTTGCTGTTATCTGATTTCCAGCATAAATAATGCCAACTTATTACCGGATGATATAAAAATCATTTCATGTCCGTAAAAAACGTTGGGCGCTTTTATATGAAAAGCAACCCAACGTTCCCTGTATATTTTTTAAAATAATGCTCTCAAAGAACAATTCACAACATCTTATCCGATTCCACCGTATACAATTCCTAATACAAAAACGATAAAAGCCAGTGGAACATAGATATACTTCGCCAAAATACCAAACCACCGGCCCAACGGTTTTTTCCGACCGCAATCTAACTCGGGTTTGATTTTTTTGTATCCTAAGATATAATAAATTGAAACAGCTCCCAACAAGGCACTAAACGGAACAATGTAGATACTGATCCAGTCCATCCATGTTCCGAGCTTCGGCTCTGCTTCGATAAACAATCCTGCCGCAAACGCAACCACTCCGCACAACAGTACCGCAGCTTTACGCGGAAGTTCAAACTTCACTTGCAGCGATTCGCTGACGGCCTCAAACATATTGATCAAACTGGTCACACCCGCGAAAATAACCGAAACAAAGAACAATGCCGCAAAAACATTGCCAAAGGGAATCTGCCGAAAAATATTAGGTAAAGTGATAAAAATCAGCGGCGGCCCGGAACTGGGCTCAATGCCAAACGAAAATACCGCCGGCATAATAACCAGAGCCGACAACATCCCGGCAATCGTATCAAAAACCGCCGTCCGTACCGAAGCGCGCGGAATATCGGCATCTTTTTTGAGATACGTTCCGTACACAATCATCCCGGACCCCGTAATAGACAGGGAGAAAAACGCTTGTCCCATCGCCATAATCCATGTTTCAGGCTTCCACAAAAACTCCCACCGGGGAACAAATAAAAACTGGTACCCCTCTATCGCATTCGGCAAAAAGGCAACCCGGATGGCAATCAGTGCGAACAAAATAAAAAATACCGGCATCAAAATTTTATTGACCTTTTCAATGCCGCGCGTCGCACCAAACATCAACAACAGAACGGCCGCAGCAACCGCAATCAAATGCCATGGCACACTGCTGAAATCTGCCGATAAAAGTGCAAAATGCTCGGTCGCATCTGCCGTCAGCAATTCTCCGGACAAACTGTCCGCAAACGAACGAATTACCCAGCCTACAATCACTGAATAGCCAATCGCAATGCCTAAAGACCCCAACAGCGGAATCCACCCCAAAACGGTACCGACCCGCCCTTTATTTCGGCTCTGCCAACAATATTGATAAGCCCCCAGCGTTCCGGTTCCGGCTCGCCGGCCGATCGCAAACTCCGCCGACAATCCGACCAAACCAAAAATGGCTACAAAAATAAAATACGGAATCAGAAATGCAGCTCCGCCATATTGTCCGACACGATACGGAAACATCCAGATATTGCCCATACCGACTGCCGATCCCACACAGGCAAGCACAAACCCAATATTGGTTCGAAATCCGCCGTTGCGATGCCCTTGATCCATTTTGATTGCCCTAACCCTTTCCGGCCATCCGTCTGTTTTACAGCAAACGACCCCAATCTATTGCGCCGTGATTCCGGATACTCATTTTATAAGAGCTGCCTTCGCCCAAAAGCCCGTCAATATACGACATATACTCTTCCGAAAAACACTTCGGAACAAATACCGCAATGACCCCGGCAAATCCGCCGCCGTGTACCCGGCAGGCCCCTACATTCTTTTCTGCCAAAAACGCCTCCGTTGCAGCAAGCGCCACACAAATTCCCTGCTCGGAAACGTTATGGGCCGAATAACAGTTCTGCAAATATTTCCACGAGGAATTCCCGGAAGCCGTAATCAGCGATAAGAACCGATTAAAATCATTATTTTTCAGCGCTTCAACCTGTGCGTCTACCCGATCGTTTTCTGCAAAGAAGTGCAATGCCCGCATCACGGCTCGGTCTCCGCACTTTGCACGGACGGCAGACAAGTTACGCAAAACATCATCACAAGAAATCTCCCGGCATACTTCTTTACCGAAAAATCCGGCAACACTTTTCATCTCTTTGGGAATCGAAGAATAATCCTCATTCAAATCCGCATGGCTTTTGCCCGTATTGACAATGATCAGATGATAATCCTGCGCGCCAAAATCAAAATCAATCTTTTCGACTTGAGGTTCCGCAGGGTTCTTAAAATCAATCGCGATCATGCCGCCCACCGCGCACGCCATCTGATCTAATAACCCGGATGCTTTTTCCCAATATACATTTTCTGCATACTGGCCAGCTCGCGCATACGTTACCAAATCCACTTTACCATCATTGAAAAACGCATTTAAAATAGCGCAAATCAACATTTCAAACGAGGCTGAGGAACTGACGCCTGCGGCACGAATCACATTGCTGCAAATACAGGCATCAAACCCGCCGATTTGCCAGCCGAACTTCCGGAACGCCGTCAAAATGCCTTTCATCAATCCCACAGAGCCACGATCTGCAGCGGATTTTTCAAGATCATTTACATCAATATTCAAATTTTCGTTGTAGGTAATATCATGAATATGAATCAGATTTGTTCCGTTTTTTCCGGCCACACCGATACAATCCAAATTGATACTGCCCGCCAAAACTTTTCCGTGATTGTGATCGGTATGATTTCCGCCGATCTCCGTACGTCCGGGGGAAGAAAAGAAAGAAACCTGTGTGGTTCGAAAGGTCTTTCGATATCCCTGGATAATCGTCCGATAACGTGCCTGCGCACGCTCAACGCCGTCTGCTCCATAGATTTCGGTCAAAATCCGCTGTCCATTCTGTTCCGAGAGAATTTGCTCGGCTTTGTCTATCTGTATCATTTTATCTTCTTCTCCGTTTCCGACTTCCTCTTGTTATAAATCATTGCGAATCAAGTCTTCATAACTTTCGCGTCTGACTGCCAGATAATCTTTCTCCCCGTCAATCATCACAATAGCCGGTCTCGGAATACGATTATAATTGGAGGCCATCGAAAAGTTATAAGCCCCGGTGGTCAACACCGCCAACAGGTCTCCCCGATGCGGCCGAGGCAACGAGACGTTCTCTTGAATTAAGTCTCCGCTCTCACAACATCTGCCGGCAACCGTACAAACAAAATCTGCCGGATCCTTTGCGCGATTAGCCATCAGAACCGTATAAGGAGACTCATATAATGCATACCGGGGATTATCCGTCATGCCGCCGTCAATCGAAACGTAACTTTTAAACCCTTTAATTTCTTTTAATGTTCCAACCGTATACAACGTCAACCCGGCATCCGCTACAATGCTCCGCCCCGGTTCCATCAGAATTTTAGGCATGGAAAGACCAAACTGTGCACACAACTCTTCCATGATCTTGCCAATTCCTTTAATATTAGCCGCGTAATCAATTTGGGGCTGTTCCTTTACATACCGAACCCCCATGCCGACGCCTAAATTCAAATCCTAGGCTACATATCCGTATTTCTGATTCATCTGCGAAATAAACCGCAACATAATGGTTGCCGCATCACAAAACGGCTCATATTCAAAGATCTGTGAACCGATATGACAATGAAAGCCCATTAGTTCAATTTGCGGGAAGCTTAAAGCCAACCCCGTAATTTCATCCGCTTGCCCGGTTTCAATCGCCGCTCCGAACTTCGAATCTACTTTTCCGGTGCTGATTTTTGCCAACGTGTGCGGGTCGATACCCGGAGTAATCCGAAGCAATATTTTTTGCTGAATTCCGCGTCTGGCTGCCTCCGCATCAATCGCTTTAAGTTCCTCTATATTATCACAGACAAAATAACCCATACCCGCATCCATCGCAAACGCAATATCTTCATCGGTTTTATTGTTTCCGTGAAAATACGCTTCTGCCATAGGATATCCGGCTTTTACCGCCGTATATAATTCTCCCGGAGAAACAATATCAATCCCCATGCCTTCTTCCCGCATAATTTCATAAATGCGCTTCATACATAATGCTTTGCTAGCAAACAGCGGGTGAGAGTCTCCGCCAAAGGCTTCTTTCATCGCCGCAAGATAAATACGGCAACGTTCACGGATTTTTTGCTCATCCAACAGATATAACGGCGTGCCATACTTTGCCGCAAGTTCCGTCGTATCCCGGCCGGCAAAACACAAATGTCCACCCTGATTGATGCTCAGATTATCACAAATCATACGTTTCCCTCTTTTTCTTTAGTCTCGAATCATATCATTCATATTGTAAAGTCCGGCAGGCTGCGCAATCAAAAATTCCGCCGCGGCCAAAGCACCCTCCGCAAACAGACTGCGGCTCTGCGCCTCATGTTTAAGCGTAATCACCTGTGTATCCGTCGCCAGAATAACCTCATGTTCGCCTACGATATTCCCCAGACGCAAAGAATGAATGCCCACCTGCGCAGGCTCGCGTTTGCCGTTTTCGTGCCGTCCAATCACAAACTCCGAATCAGGACGAACTTGCCGAACCCCTTCAGCCAGCATCAACGCAGTTCCGCTCGGAACATCCAACTTCCGATTATGATGCTTTTCTACAATCTCAATATCTGCATCGGGGAACGCTTTCGCTGCCGTTTTTGCAAGCCGAACCAGTAGTGCGATTCCAACCGACATATTGGCAGAAAAGAACACCGGAATTTTTTCCGCTGCAGCGCGAATGACAGCAAGCTCCTGTTCTGTTTGACCGGTTGTTGCCACAACAATCGGCAATTTGCGCCGCACTGCATAAGCCAGCAGTGCGGGCGCCGTTGTATGATGAGAGAAATCTACGATGCAGTCCGCCGCACCGTCAAAATCTTCAATATTCTCATAAATCGGGAACTTCTCGTTGGCAGAATTGTTGATGTCTACTGCCGCCGCAATGACAGAATCGCGATACCCGGCTTCAATCAGTTTCACTACTTCACGGCCCATCCGGCCGCAAGAGCCGTTGACTATAATCTTCATCTTTAACCCTTCCTTTATATCCGGATTCCTTGCTGCCGCATGCAGTCATATAAAACCTTCCGGTGCGCGTCTTCCATCGGCGTCAACGGAAGCCGCAAATAATCTTCACAATATCCCATCGCCGCCATCGCCGCTTTGACCGGAATCGGATTTACTTCACAAAACAGCGCGTTAATCAACGGCAGCATATCACACTGCATCTGTGCGGCCTGCTCAATTTTCCCTTCAAAGAACAGATGACACATCTGGCTGGTTTGAGCCGGCAAAACATTGGATAAAACAGAGATCACTCCTTTGCCTCCCATTGCCAGCAAGGGAATAACCTGATCGTCATTGCCCGAATATAAATCCAGTTTATCCCCAACCAATGCGCGAGTCTGCACCACTTTTGAAATATTACCGCCGGCCTCTTTGATTCCCGAGATCATCGGATGATCCGCCAATTCGGCAAAGGTTGCGGGCTCAATATTTACGCCCGTACGTGACGGTACATTATACAAAATCAGCGGGATACTGCTGGCGTCCGCAATCGTCGAATACATTTTTACTAAACCTTTTTGTGTAGCCTTGTTATAATACGGGGTCACAACCAGTGCCGCGTCTGCGCCTGCTTGACAGGCAAACCGGGTCAAATCCACCGCATAGTCTGTGTCATTGGAGCCGGTCCCCGCAATAACAGGAACTCTCCCTGCAACACGCTTTACCGCATAAGCAATCACATCCCGATGTTCTTCATCGGTCATGGTAGAACTTTCTCCGGTTGTTCCGCTAACCACAAGGGCATCAATGCCGCTTTCAATCTGCCAATCAATCAATCGGCCGAACGCGTCAAAATCTACGCCGTCCCGTGTGATAGGCGTAATGATTGCCGTTGCTGCTCCCTGAAAAATTGTTGTTGTTTTCATGTCCAACACTCCTGAAATAATTATTCTGAAAACAAAAATAGCCGATTTCACATCGGCTATCAAAATTACCCCAGAGCCCCCTATATGGCCCTGTTTTCCAATAATAATGATAGCACTCCGCGTTGCGAACCACATACACTTAACTGTGACCCGCCTACGACAGTAAAACAGATATTCTCTGCTTTCCCAGGTAAGACTTTCGCCTCGTCTCCCTTCGGCAACGACTCCTTTCGCTCTTTCCGTACCGCTGCGAACGGCATAGAAAAGAGGTACTGATAGTGCGATGCGCCTCTATTCTTTATTTCAGTATCTTTATCATAGCATAAAAAGCCTAAAAAGTCAAGGGGCTATGCAAGTTGTTTATACTCGGCAACATCCTGTTTCTGACCTCTATATGGCCCTGTTTTCCAATAATAATGATAGCACTCCGCGTTGCGAACCACATACACTTAACTGTGACCCGCCTACGACAGTAAAACAGATATTCTCTGCTTTCCCAGGTAAGACTTTCGCCTCGTCTCCCTTCGGCAACGACTCCTTTCGCTCTTTCCGTACCGCTGCGAACGGCATAGAAAAGAGGTACTGATAGTGCGATGCGCCTCTATTCTTTATTTCAGTATCTTTATCATAGCATAAAAAGCCTAAAAAGTCAAGGGGCTATGCAAGTTGTTTATACTCGGCAACATCCTGTTTCTGACCTTAACGTGGAACCTATCTTTTCAGAACACAGACAAAATATCTTCCCCTCGGCGGACAGCGCCAATATTTCCCACATAACGAGGGAAATATGAAAACTTTATTGTATATAGAAAAGCAGACTCCGAAATTCCCGGAGTCTGCACTCTTTCTATTTTTAACCAAGCACCACTTCAACCGAGCGCAGTTGCGCCGCCTCTTCCTCCCCGGCAAAGACCATCGATAACGTGTCTCCCTCTTTCACAAACGGCAAAAGCGAAGACATCTCTACCGGCAAAACATAAACGGTCGAATCTCCTTGCAGCATCACATAGTATTTGGTATTTCCGTCCACAACAGCCGAGCTGACCTGTGCAACAACACCACTGACGGTTGTTTCCTGCAAATCCTCTTCAGGCGCCTCATCGACTTGGACGCCAGCATCCATCAGATTATTGACATAATTTTGTCGAGCTTCGTCCACCGTATTTCCCGTGCCGACGATCTGATACTGTTCCATGTCAACAAACGCATACATTTTTACCAGGCCAGCACCGTCCTTCAGCGACATAAAATACGTCGGACGCTCGGCAATATTCAGCAAAATCGGAAAGGTTGCCGTATACTTTTTCTCCTGTACGGCCCCCTGCGCCGATTCCATGGCAGAGTACTCTTCCGCCCCAGACATCACATAATATCGAGCCTCTTTGGTCCGCATATTGATCAAAACAAACCCGACGTTGGACTGGTCGCTGGTTACCGAAGTCATACCGGTATACAACCACACATCATCATCAATTGCGATATAATTATAGCCTTCGGTTGGGCGCAATACGCCTTTCTGTCCAAAAATAGAATTGAAAAAGCCGGAACGATATTTCCCGTTATATGTCAATTGATTGATCAACATATTCGCCGAGTATACCGTATCAACCCAGGTCGGAACATCTTCCACTTCATAATAGGTGCTTTCACCGGTTTGTGCGTTCAGCAGCACGGCTCCGCAGATATCTGCACCGCCCCAGAACCCGATTTTGTAATCAATAACAGAAGCAATCCAATACGGCGTTCCGTTTTCATCAATTTCAAAGGTGACGGCTTCAAAAATTTTAGTCGGATAACAAAAGCGAAGATACCGGTTTAAATTCCGCAAGAAATATTCGCTGCGCGAATATTTAATCCCCTCATCCAGACGTACCAGCTGAGTCTCCTGCGTGGTCATATCCACGGTAATATAAGCCGGAATACCGTTACTTTGATTCCCAAACCATTTGATCAAATCTCCATAAGCTAACGGGGTCACACGCACAGGTCGTCCCTGATAATTGATCTGGGTATAGTCTTCTTCAATTTCAAACTGTGAAACCAATTCTGAAATTTCGCCTAACTTGCGCTGACCCAATCGAGACGCGGTGTCCCGATCCACGACCGGAATCTGAGACATCGACAATTCAGCAACGTCCTGGCTAAAATTCCCGTCTTCCAACGGCAGTAACTCACTGTATCGGCTGGCGTTAAAGATTTCGGCGCCCGACAAATAGGCCACTAAAAACAGGGCCACAACACCAACGACGCACCCAAAAATAATCTTGCCTTTTTTCCCAAGCCGTTTAAGCCGATCCGCACGAAAATCACTGACGGTAAACTCTCTGCCGCGCAGTTTTCCGATATGAAAAACCGCAAAAACAATCAGACAGATGATTGCCAGCGTCAACACAAATCCCCAAAAATCCTGAGACCGGGGATTGAGCGGTGGTAACGTAAACCAGAACAAAAGAAAAGCCGCAATCACATCAACAATAATTTGAACCGCAATTCGCACTTTTTTATTTTTCATCTTCCAATCCTTTCTTAAAACAAGCCGCTGATTTTTCCGGTATCGTCTACATCAATTTTTTCTGCTGCCGGATGTTTCGGCAATCCCGGCATCGTTAGAATATTTCCTAAATACACCACGATAAACCCGGCACCCGAACAAATTTTAATATCCCGAACCGTCACACGGAACCCGTGCGGCCGGCACAGCAACGTCGGATCATCCGACAAAGAATACTGTGTTTTTGCGATACAAACAGGCAATCCGGCATATCCTAACTGCTCGGCTGCTAAAATGGATTTTTGCGCCGCAGGTAAATAATCCACCCTGTCTGCACCGTAAATTTTTTGTGCAACCGCCTCGATTTTTTCGCGAATGCCGTCCTGCTCTTGATATACAAACCGGAGCGACGACGGCTGTTCACACGCGTCTATGACACGCGTTGCCAATTCTTCGGCGCCTTTTCCGCCTTCCGTAAATACCCGAGAAACAGAACAGGGCACGCCGGCTTGCTGACAAGCCGTCTCGATCATCTGTGTTTCGGCCGCCGTATCGGTGCCAAAAGCATTGATTGCGACCACCACGGGGATCCCGAACGACTGCATATTTTCAATATGTTTTCGCAGATTTTCCAAGCCTTTTTCCAGCGCGGGAAGATTCTCTTCCGCCCCTTTCTTCACATCGGCGCCCCCATTATATTTCAACGCCCGAACCGTTGCTACAACAACAATACAATCCGGTGCTACGCCCATTTTACGACATTTAATATCCAAAAATTTTTCAGCACCCAAATCCGAACCGAACCCAGCTTCTGTAATACAGTAATCAAATCGAGACAGCGCAAAGCCGGTCGCCCGTACAGAATTGCATCCATGTGCAATATTCGCAAACGGACCGCCATGAATCAAGCAAGGCGTGTTCTCTAATGTCTGAACCAAGTTCGGCAGCAGCGCATCCCGTAACAACGCCGTCATAGCCCCCTCTGCGCCGATATCTTTAGCATAAACAGGGGTCTGATCATAACGATAGGCAATCATAATATCGCCCAACCGTTTTTTGAGATCGGACAGATCTGTTGCCAGACACAAAATAGCCATGACTTCACTGGCAACCGTAATACAAAAACTATCCGGCCGCGTCACGCCATCCGCAGGGCCGCCCAATCCAACAACAATACTGCGCAGCGCACGGTCATTGATGTCCAGCGCACGGCTGAATAAAATTTTCTTTGGATTGATCTGCTGTAAATTACCTTGATGAATATGGTTATCAATCATTGCACACAACAGGTTATTGGCCGCTGTAATCGCATGAAGATCCCCGGTAAAATGCAGGTTGATATCCTCCATCGGAACCACTTGTGCATATCCGCCCCCGGCAGCTCCTCCTTTTAATCCAAACACCGGGCCCAGAGAAGGCTCCCGCAACGCAATCGCCGCATTTTTTCCCAGCCGCCGCATTGCATCTCCCAACCCGACGGTTGTGGTGGTTTTCCCTTCCCCGGCAGGCGTGGGATTGATTGCCGTAACCAAAACCAACTTTCCGGTCTTTTCGGTCTTCTGCTGTACCGCCTGCTCTGAAATTTTTGCCTTATATTTCCCATACGGAATCAAGTCATCCGCGTCCAATCCGGCGTGCACGGCAATCTCCGTAATCGGCAGCATATGCGCTGCCTGTGCAATTTCTATATCAGTAGGAAACGCCATTGAACTCCAACCCCTTCTTTACTTTGTTCCGGTCGAACCAAATCCGCCGGCTCCACGCACAGTTTCGGATAATTCTTCCGTTAAACAGAATTCTGCCGTCAGATACGGAGCAATCACCATCTGCGCAATGCGCTCTCCCGGTTCAACCACCGCATCTACCTGTGAATGATTGTGTAAGGAAACTAAAATTTCCCCTCGATAATCGCTGTCTACGACGCCAACTTTATTGGCAGGGGCAAGGCCTTTCTTGGTTGCCAACCCGCTGCGTGCATAAATCAGTCCGGCATACCCCTCAGGAATCTCCATCGCAATCCCCGTTGCCACCAAAACCGTTTGTCCCGATTTAATTTCAATGGGCTGCTCCGCACACGCGTACAAATCGGCACCGGCGGCAAAAGCAGAACCGTAGCAGGGAATCTTTGCTCCTTCACGCAGCTTTTTGACATTTACTTTTTCTTTCATAAAAAGCCATCCCCTTTTTCAAAAACTAAATGATTAACCATATAATACCATACCGCCCAAAGGTTGTCAATACATTTTCCGCGTTCTCTAAAGCTTGCCCAACATTCATCAAAAAACAGCATTTTCTTTTGATAAAACAAGAGCAAAAGATTCTGCAAACAACACAAAAAATCCCGCGCAAACATTTGTTTGCGCGGGCTGGAGAACCTTTTGTCAATAGTTTTCCTCATCATAATCATTCAAGTCAACCGGAAAACCATCTTCCTCAATTTCATACTTTTCGTACCGATCAAAAAACAGGTCACATTCGTCGTCAAAATAAATCGTGTTCATTTTTTCCATCGAAAAGCCTCCTTTCGTTATCGTCAACGGGTCACGCGGCAAATACCGCATTCCTATCTTCTGCCGAACAGAAACATTTATCCGCTCGGACGAAAAACAAAAATTTTCCTTCCCCCTGGGAGGTTCCTTTTTCAAAACGTTTTCGGTTTCTTTGACTTCTTCTGTTTATATTATAACACATTTTACAATAAAAATCAAGAATGATTTCAATTTTTATTGATATTATACTGACCTTGTACGCAATTTTTTGACAAAAGAGGACGCAATTGCTCCACAAATACGGCCGCGATCTGTTTCATTCCCTTTTGGGTGGGATGAACACCATCTACAGAATCGTAAGACAAGCCAGACCGCTCCATATCCACAACAAAACAACCGTTTTCTGCCGCGGCCGCCCGAATGGAATCATTGAACTGACTGAAATTACGCTCTGGGGTCCCGCTCGACAGCATCGAATCTTCTCCTGCCGGGTGTTTTCCGTACCAGGAAGCCACACAAATGATTTGAGACTTGGGATAACGCGCCGAAAGTTTTTGCAAAATTATTTTATACGAACTATCAAAAGCCTCTGTGCCTGCACCATATTGTGCAACGCCTCCGCCGTAATCGTTAGCGCCCAAATAGACAATAATCCAATCCGGCTCTCGGCCATCTCGCGCTAAATCATCAATCCGCCGGTCGCAATTGGCGGCCGGGAACTCAGCCCCGCTGGCACGGCTGCCCGAATACGAGTTATTAGCCAAAATTTCCAGTTGTAAATCATGAGCCACCTGATACCACCAAGTATCCTCCACGGCAACAACCCCTGTCTGCTCCGCAGCCTCTTGATTATAAAAGACCAAATACCCTTCCGGATTCCACCCCTCAAAGGTACTAATAGAATCGCCCAAGATAGAAACCGTTTTTTTTGCTTTCATAAAATACTCCACATCCTAATATACTAAACTGTATAAAAAGAAAAGCGGGAAAGCTCTCGCCGTCCCGCCTCCAAAAATCTTTTTACTTGCAAATGGTTTTTCCTGTAGAATTCAAATCTGCACAAGCTTCCACGACACGCTTGGTGATCCCGGCCTCGCCCTGCTTTAAATAAGAACGCGGGTCATAAACTTTCTTAACGCCTACTTCGCCGTCTACTTTCAACACGCCGTCATAGTTGGTAAACATATGTGCAGCAACCGGACGGGTAAAGGCATACTGCGTATCCGTATCGATATTCATCTTTACTACGCCATACTGCAGCGTTTCTTGAATTTCTTCGTGAGAAGAACCGGAACCGCCATGGAAAACAAAATTGAAGTGAGCATCCGGGCCCTTTGCAGCCTGAATAGCATCCTGGCCGGACTTCAAAATCTTCGGATTCAATTTTACATTCCCGGGCTTATACACGCCGTGCACATTTCCAAAAGTTGCAGCCAGGGTATATCTGCCAACTCCGCTCAGTTCCGTCTCTACCAACATCATATCTTCGGGTGTGGTATACAATTTGTCCCGATGAACGCCTTCATTATTCACGCCGTCTTCTTCGCCGCCGACAACACCGGCTTCTACTTCCAAAATCAAGTCATTTTTGGCGCATCTTTCCAAAAGCCCCTTGGCCAACCGAACATTTTCTTTATGCGGTAATGCCGATCCGTCAAACATATGGCTTGAAAACAAATTCGGCAACCCTTTTGCCCGGCGAGCTTCTGTAGCTTCAATCAGAGGAATCAGGAAACTATCCACTTTATCTGCCTGGCAATGATCCGTATGAATGGCTACATAAATATTATATTTTTCAGCCATCTGGTGAATATATGTGGCAAGAGCAATCGCGCCGGCTACGCTATCTCCAACAGCATTTCCGGACGCATGCTTTGCGCCCCCTAAAGACATCTGAATAATTCCGTCAGATTTTGCTTCTGCAAGTCCGGCTAAAACACCGCTTACAGACTCCATATCAAAGACATTAATCGCCGGAAAAGCAAAATGATTTTTATACGCATTGTCCATCATCTTGCAATATGTTTCATAATTTGCAACAGGCATGTTCTGTCCCTCCGTACACTATTTAATATTTGTTCTTTACCTTTATAAATATATTATACAACAATGCGCCGGGAGAAGTCAAGAGAGAAAAAGCAAAATTTCCTTCTTCCGAAAAAGACAACCTCTTCGCAACATCCACCTTGTTATGTTAAACATTAGTTAAAATGATACCGATTTATAATGTGGATAACAAACAAAGG
>WHHJ01000028.1 GCA_014872655.1 Clostridia bacterium | reverse complement strand
TACAGAAAAAAGTAAAATTTGTTCCTTATTTAATATTTATTATAAAGAAACGATAATGATGATACAACGTTTTTTGTTATCAAAGAATTTGTTTTAATTCGATCTGTCTGATAGAAAGATTTATATATATGTATATTGGAATGGTCTTTTTAGAAGCAGTCGTATGGTAATTTATTGTGAAAATAGCCTTTAGGATTAAAAGGAAGTAAAGAAACCTGCAATTTTTCTTGCACAGGTTTCAAATTTGTGATATAATAGATGCAGAAAGTCTTACTTTGCAAGCCTTATGTGGTCCCCCGGTGCGCAATTTATGCGCCTGCACTATTGACGGCTTTGCAAAAACGCCTTTGCAAGCAAGTATTTTTGTTTCATGGTATAATATTTTTGAGATTATAACGAATGCAATAAAATGGATTTTATGAAAGATTTTTAATTCATTTTAAATAACGTATATAAGGAGGACATATCATGAGTAATATTTGGCATGATATTGACCCGGAACAAATCTCTCCGGAAGAGTTTGTCGCTGTTGTAGAGATTACAAAAGGCGGAAAGAATAAATATGAGTTAGATAAGCAAACCGGGTTATTGCGTCTGGATCGTGTTTTGTATACGTCTATGCATTATCCGGCAAATTATGGATTTATTCCTCGTACATACGGAGATGATTTGGATCCGCTTGATGTGTTGATTTTATGTAGTGAACCTATTCATCCGATGACTCTGGTTCGATGCCATCCTATTGGTGTTATTTCTATGATTGATGACGGTCGTCATGATGAGAAAATTATTGCAATTCCTTTTGGAGATCCTGCGTACAGTGTATATGACGATGTTTCTCAGCTTCCTGCGCATATTTTTAAAGAAATGACGCATTTCTTTCGAGTTTATAAAGATTTGGAAGACAAGCAAACGGCTGTCAATGAAATTGCTGGCAGAGAACGCGCTATCTGTGTGGTACGGGAAGCGATTGCATATTATAAAGAAAATTTCACCTAAAAAACAGCCGCTCAGCGGCTGTTTTTGTTTCCATAATGGGATGAAGTGTAGTGTATTTAGTGTTTATGTGATTTTATCACGGAATCCTTACGTCTTTTTGTATATAATAAAATTATAACATAGATAAATTATAGGAGCGTTTTATGGAGTATATTATAACATTTTTAGAGGGGATTATTACTTTTATTTCTCCTTGTTTATTGCCGATGCTACCTCTTTTTATTGTGTATTTTGCGGGAGATTCAGACTCATCTGGATCGAATTTGAAGAAAACGCTGCTCCACGTGAGTGGTTTTATTTTAGGTTTTACGGCTTTGTTTGTTATATTGGGCGCTTTTGCCGGGACTTTAGGTAGTTTATTATTAGAATATCGTTTGGCTGTAAACTTGATTACCGGCGGAATTATTGTTTTGTTTGGTTTAAATTACACCGGGATTCTCAAAATTGCCTTTTTGAATCAGACTAAAAAGACTGAAAATAAAATTCGTCCAACTAACTTTTTTTCGTCGTTTTTATTTGGCGTTGTATTTTCGATAGGCTGGACGCCTTGTGTCGGTGCTTTTTTAGGATCTGCTTTGATGATGGCTGCGCAGAGCGGAACGGTCGTTAAGGGAATTTTGATGCTGTTATTCTATTCGTTAGGATTAGGAATTCCGTTTTTATTAAGTGCGGTTTTGATCGATAAACTGCGTGGTGCGTTTGGCTTTATTAAACAGCATTATCGTGTGATCAATATTGTATGCGGCATTTTATTAATCGTTATCGGCATTTTGATGATGACCGGATTTTGGAGCGTTATGCTTTCGTGGCTTAGTTAAAGGATTTATTCTGTAGTAAAAAACGTCATAATGATACGTCTAAAGAGAGGACAGGAAGGGGTATAAAATGAAAAAAGTAATACTTTGGATTGTTGTGTTAGTTGTCGTGATCGGGCTTGCTGCTTTAGGATATTGGTTCTTGCAAAGCAATTATAACCCGGAAGCGGACAAGATTCAATCTGAAACAGCAGATTCTGCCGGAACAGAGGATCAAGAGGATTCGCAGGAGGATACAGATGCGGTCTCTGCTCCTGATTTTGTAATGTATGATGCATCTGGTAACGCTATTAGGCTTTCTGATTTTTCAGGGAAGCCTGTTGTACTGAATTTTTGGGCATCATGGTGCGGTCCGTGTAAATCTGAAATGCCCGGATTTCAAAGTGCATATGAAACGTACGGCGATCAGATTCAATTTTTAATGGTTAATTTAACCGGTGGACGAGAAACTGCCGAAAGTGCGGCAGAGTATATTAGTTCAAACGGTTATACTTTCCCGGTCTTTTATGATACAGATTTGCAGGGGGCGCAAGTGTATGGCGCTTATTCGATTCCGATGACGATTTTTATTGACCAATCGGGGAATATCATTCAGATAAATCGTGGTATGATTCCTGAGCAGACGTTGCAGCAAATGGTTGAAGAAATGATATCGTAACAGAAATGGTTATTCCGTTGTCGATGATTTTCAAATTCCAGTTATACAGTTTACTTGTTTTGCAGAAAAATACTCTTATTGTTTCTTGATGATAGGTTTTGATACCTGGTTTCATTATATGATTTTGTTCGGGGCAGCAAGGAGCGATTGTTTTACTGAAAAAAAGAGACGGAAAAATTTCCGTCTCTTTTTGATTATTATTTTGTTTAGCCAAGTTCTGCAAAGTATTTAATGGTTCTAACCATCTGGCTGGTATAGGAATTCTCGTTATCATACCAGGAGACAACTTCAACTTGGTAGGTATCGTCGTCAATCTTGCTGACCATGGTCTGTGTTGCATCAAACAAGGAACCGTAACGGATACCGATGATGTCGGAAGAAACCAGTTGCTCTTCTGTATATCCGAAAGACTCAGAAGAAGCCGCTTTCATTGCAGCGTTGATACCTTCTTTGGTGATGTCTTTGCCTTTTACAACAGCAACCAAAATAGTGGTAGAACCTGTCGGAACAGGAACACGCTGTGCAGCACCAATCAACTTACCGTTCAATTCCGGAATAACAAGTCCGATTGCTTTTGCAGCACCCGTGCTGTTCGGAACGATATTAACAGCGCCTGCACGTGCACGGCGGAGATCGCCTTTTCTTTGCGGGCCGTCCAGAATCATCTGGTCGCCTGTGTATGCGTGAATGGTGGTCATGATACCGCTTTCAATCGGTGCGTAATCATTCAATGCTTTTGCCATTGGTGCCAAGCAGTTGGTTGTGCAAGATGCAGCAGAGATGATTTTATCTTCTTTCGTCAATGTCTTTTCATTAACGCTGTAAACGATTGTAGGCAGATCATTTCCTGCCGGAGCAGAGATAACAACTTTTTTTGCACCTGCATCAATATGAGCCTGTGCTTTTGCTTTAGAGGTGTAGAAACCTGTGCACTCCAAAACAACATCTACGCCGATTTCTCCCCAGGGCAGATCTGCTGCATTGGGCTCTTTGTAGATTTTGATTTCTTTTCCGTCTACAACAATGGAGTCTTCTTTTGCCTCTACTTTGTCTGCCAAAGCATATCTGCCTTGAGCAGAGTCATATTTCAAAAGGTGGGCAAGCATAACCGGGCTTGTCAAATCATTGATTGCAACAACTTCATACCCTTCGGCACCAAACATTTGTCTGAAAGCCAGACGACCGATACGGCCAAAGCCGTTAATAGCAACTTTTACGGACATGATTATTCCTCCTAAAAAATTTTTGCAAAAATAGTATTGATTTTTGTACAATTATATTTTATACTATAAATGTGTAATATTCAAGTCTATTTGTTAAATTATCCGCAATAATATGTGTAGAAAATTGTAATAAAAAACCATATGTTTTATTGATTATTCACAAAAAATGCCATAAAATTTACCGGGTTGGAGTGATTAAGCATGGATTTAAAGGAATTCGGGACGATGTCGATGTCCGAAAGCAGAGATTATAAATTGCTGAGTAATATTTTTGGAAAGCTAAAAAGTCCTGTTATTATATTGGATAAAAACTTAGAGCCGCTTTATTTTAATGCCGCAGCCAACACCTCTTACCGATTGTTATGTGTAAGGGGAACCGTGAAAGGGTATTTATCTGCATCTCAGATTGCTTTCGTACATAGTCAGTTAGAAAAAACCGGCGTATGTTGTGTCCCGGTAGAACGTGACGGATTGTTTGATGCATTTGTTTTTTCTTCAATGCTGGTTTCAGATAATGTCTACTATCGTTTTCAGGCGGATGAAATTAATAATTTAAGTGAAAAAGTGCTTCGGATATTTGGAAAAGTTGGGTTGGAGAATATTATTAATAATGAGATTTTGACTCCGGCGTCCAGTTTGACGATGTTGATTCCTTTTTTAGAAGAGTATTGCTTAAAAACGCCCGATGCACAAGAGAAATTTCGATATATTAAAGACAGTTTGTATACTCTGACGCGCAGCGCGTATAAAGTGACCGAATTAACGTCGATGATTTTGAGTATGACGGATGTTTCCAAATCTGCCGTAAAGGTGTCGGCACTGGTCAACTTTATTGCCGGAGAATTTCGTATTCCTGTTCGCATTGACGACGGCGCAGATGATTTGGTAACGATGATCGGAATTGATATCTTTTCAAAGATTGTGTTGGATATTCTGGAATACATGTTGCAGCTGGAGTCTTTATTCCAGAAAAAAGAAGAAGTAAAAATTAAAATCTGTAAAGGTGATGCGCATTGGATTTATGTGGAATTGTATCGCGCTGGCGTTGTCTGCCCGGATATGCGACGTATTTTTGATATTGAGTTTGTCACACAGCATATTGCGCCAAGTTTATTTAAAGCCCATATGCTTTCAGAAATCAATGGTTGCAATTTGAGTGTGGATTATAAGCCAAAGACGAAAGTTTTTTCGGTACGTATTGCCTTGCCGAATGTAATTCGTGAACGGTCTGACAAGATTTTGGATCCGACTACGATAGATATGTTTAAAGCAATCTTTTTGCAGCGTCATAAAGAGCAGATAGCTGCGATTAAACAGCTTTTTTTAGAAAAAGCCGACTAAAATAGATTCCTCCCGTGCATACTTGTGGTACGGGAGGTGTTTTTTTGGCTGTTATTTTAATTCGAACGGTGATCTTATATATATTTACTGTTCTGACTATGCGTATTATGGGGAAAAGACAAATCGGAGAATTAGAAACGTCAGAATTGGTGGTAACGATTTTAATTTCTGAACTGGTTACGTTGCCGATGCAAGACGCGGATTATCCGTTAGTATATGCGTTTATTCCTGTTTTTTCTTTAGTGGGAATGGAGTTGTTGACTTCTGTTTCTTTGATGAAAAGCCGTCTGTTTCGTAATTTTTTGTCGGGCAGTTACAGCGTGATTATTGCAGACGGAAAGTTAAATCAACAAGAAATGAGCCGGTCACAGATTACGATCGATGAGTTGATGGAAGAACTGCGGCAAAAAGGTGCTTTGAATATTGATGAAGTAAAATTTTGTATTCTTGAGACCAGCGGAAAAATCAGTGTGATTTTGAAAAAGGATTGCCAAAGTACAGCCCTTCCTGCTATGATTATTGTAGACGGAAAGCTGGTAAAGTCTAATTTGGTGAAAGCCAAAATGAGCCGAAGTCAAATCTCTGGTATTTTGAAAAAATATCAGGTAAAAAGTGAAAAGGATGTTTTTTTTCTTTCTGTATGCGACGGACAAGTGATTTTAATTAAGAAGGATCAAACATAAAATGTGGAAAAAATTTTTATTGGGAATCGGTTTATTAGCTATTTGTACGGCCGTAGTAACGGGTTGTAATATTTTTTTTAAGAATACTTCGACTCAATTGGCAAACAGGGTACAGCAATGTTTGGTTTATACGGAACAAAAATCCGAAACGGAATTTTTGCGGGAATTTGAGCAGGTTTGTCAAGAATATGCAAATCGAAGGTTGTTGCTTGCTGTTTTTATGAATAATAAGACGTTAGACAATATCGATTTATTGATTCGCAAAATTGAATTGGTTTATCAATCAACCGGAGATTTAGAGTTGGCCAGTGAGAGCCTTTCAGAGTTGAAATATCAGATAGAACGACTTTGGGAAGACAGCCGATTGAATCTGAAGAATATTCTTTAAAAAAGATATTTTTCTTGAAAATAGGTGTGATTTTAGAAGTTTTTTTGATTATACTCTTGACATTTCCAGGATTTATGGTATAATAACTAATGTCGTTATGTCTATGGGTATTATTGCGCCTAAAATCAAGGGGGTAAAAATGACGGAACAAAACGGTTTTTTAGATATTACCCGCTTGCTGCGAACGGATGGCGAGAAACTGGATTTTGACCAGTCAATATCTTTAGATGCATACGATCCGAGATTTTCGGATGTTGTTTTTCGTGGCACGCTCAAAAATATTGTAGGGGTTGTGACGGTAAAAGCAACGGTGAGCGGAACGTTTACGGCAGAATGTGATCGGTGTTTGGAGACGGCGACGCTTTCTTTATCAGCTAAAATTGATACGATCATAGAAGCGGGCGGGGCAAAAGATGACTCTGTTTATGTGCAAGACGGAGTCATTGATTTAACCCGGACAGCATATGACGCGCTTTCGCTTGAAATCCCGATGACGGTGTTGTGCCGGCCGGATTGCAAGGGTTTATGTGCGGGGTGCGGCGCCAATTTAAACGTAGAAAACTGCCGGTGCGCAAAAAACGAGTAAGCTTAAAAAATTTTTATAAAGCTATCCTATTCAGAGCAGGAGGTGTATTACATGATAGCTCCGAAGAGAAAGATCTCAAAGCAGAGAAAACATAAGAGACGTTCAAGCGTTTGGAAGTTGGACATGCCGGGTATGGTGAAATGTTCGAATTGCGGCGAATATCGTCTGTCTCACAGAGTCTGCAAACACTGCGGATACTATGACGGCAAACAAGTGCTTAAAGTAAATAAAGACGCTGCAAAAGCTTAATTGAACTGAATGATTGTTAGATGGGAAAACTTTTATAAACGTTCGTTACAGAATTGTTTTTTTGAGAGTTTTCCCTTAAAACTTGTTGGGAGTATTTATGGCGAAGATCAAGCATATCTATGAAACGAGTCCCTTTTACGGAAAGATTCTTCCGGGGGATGATTTGATAAAAATCAATGGCCGTTGTGTTCATGATTTATTGGATTATATGTTCTTTACTCAAACCGAGGACGGGAAGATCGAATTAACCGTGCGCAGAGGAGATGAAGAACTTTGTTTTTCTTCTGTTTGTGAGGACGGGGATTTACGAATAGAGTTTGAGCAATATCTGTTGGATAAAGAGCGTAGCTGTAAAAACAAGTGTGTCTTTTGTTTTATTGACCAAATGCCTAAAAATATGCGAAAAACGCTTTATTTTAAAGATGATGATTTTCGCCTGTCTTTGTTATATGGCAATTATGTGACGATGACAAATGTTTCGGACGAGGAATTACAGCGGATAGTGGATTTGCGTGTTTCGCCGTTGAATATCTCTATCCATACTACCAACCCGCAGTTACGGGTTCAGATGATGCGTAACCCGAATGCTTCGAAAATTATGGATATATTGAATACGCTGCGTGCTGCGGATATTCAGTTCCGGGGTCAAATTGTGTTGTGCCCCGGGTTAAACGATGGACAGGAACTGGAAAGAACCTTGTCGGATTTATCCGAGATGTATCCTCAGTTATCCAGTGTTTCCGTGGTTCCGTTGGGTATGACTCGGTTTCGTGATGGGTTATATCCGCTTACACCGTTTACGCAGCAAACGGCGCAGGCTGCGGTGCAGCAGGTCAATCGGTGGGGAGAAAAGTGTTTGGAAAAATACGGAACCCGACTTTTTTATGTGGCCGATGAATTGTATCAAAAAGCTCAGATGCCTTTGCCAGGATATGAATATTATGAGGATTTTGAGCAGTATGAGAACGGCGTGGGTATGGTGATCAGTTTTGCGCAGGAATTTACGGATCTGGTGCGAACGTTAAAAAGTTCTGAACGATCGATAAGAGGAACGATGGTTACCGGAAAAGCGGCCGAAAAATTGATGGAGCAGTGTATGAAGGCGCTGAACCAGAAGTTCCCGAACTTGCAGTGTGATATACAAGTGATCCGTAATGACTTTTTTGGACCGGAAATTACAGTAACCGGGTTGATCACCGGAACGGATGTGATAGGGCAGCTTCAGGGGAAGGATTTGGGCGAGTTTTTAATTGTTTCCTCGTGTATGCTTCGAGA
Source organism: Clostridia bacterium (assembly GCA_014872655.1). GTDB lineage: Bacteria > Bacillota > Clostridia > Oscillospirales > UBA644 > UBA644. The sequence goes on along the minus strand of WHHJ01000028.1, from coordinate 16,528 downwards.
CGATGCGTTTTTGGATGACGTGACGGTTTCGGATGTAGAAAAAGCTTTAGGTGTTCCTGTTTTAGTCAGTAACGGGAGTGCGGAAGATCTGATTGGCATATTATTGCATCAGGCAGGAATTGAGTTAGAAGAATCTGATTAGGAGGAATTATGGCGATTGTTGCGGTTGTGGGAAGACCCAATGTCGGGAAGTCCACGCTTTTTAATAAAATAATCGGACAGAGATTGTCTATTGTAGAGGATACTCCCGGTGTCACACGGGATCGGATCTACTGTGATACAGAATGGAACGGGATCCCGTTTACTTTAGTAGATACGGGCGGAATTGAACCCAAAACGGATGATATTGTATTGGCTCAGATGCGCAGGCAGGCGCAGATCGCGATTGAAAAGGCAGATGTGGTGGTGATGGTTACAGACCTGAAATCAGGCGTCACCTCCACAGACAGTGAAGTGGCTCAAATGTTGCTGAAAGCCAATAAAAATACGATCGTATGTGTTAATAAGGTAGACCGTCCGGGCGAAAATCCACCGGAGTTTTATGAGTTTTACAACTTAGGTCTGGGGGATCCTATTGCGGTATCTGCGGCTCATGGGCTTGGAATCGGTGATTTACTGGATGAAATTTGTGCCCAGCTGAAAAAAGTGCCTGAGGAGCAGGAGTATGGGGATGCCATTCGGGTTGCGTTGATCGGAAAACCGAATGTGGGAAAATCTTCTTTGGTGAACTACATTTTGGGCGAGGAACGTATGATTGTTTCAGATATTCCGGGTACAACGCGGGATGCGGTCGATTCTTTGACGGAAAATCAATATGGTCGTTATGTTTTTATTGATACGGCCGGGTTGAGAAAAAAGAGTAAAGTCAATGAAGTGATAGAAAAATACAGCGTCGTACGTTCCTATATGGCAGTAGACCGGGCAGACGTTGTCCTGATTATGATTGACGCAAACGAGGGTGTCACTGAACAGGATACCAAAATCGCCGGGTTTGCGCATGAGCGGGGAAAGGCCTCTGTGATTGTTGTGAATAAATGGGATGCTGTTGAAAAAACAGATAAGACGATGACAGAAATGAAAAAACAAATTTCAGAAGATTTAAAGTATATGTCCTATGCACCGATTCTTTTTATCTCGGCAAAAACCGGGCAGCGTGTGGATCAGTTGTTTCGTTTGATCAATTATGTGAAGCAGCAGCATGGTATGCGGGTTACGACAGGTGTGTTGAATGATGTATTGGCGGACGCGACGGCTAAAGTGCAGCCTCCTACTGATAAGGGAAAACGATTAAAGATTTTTTACATGACGCAAGCATCCACCAATCCGCCTACCTTTGTGGCCTTTTGTAATGATGCGGAGTTGTTTCATTTTTCTTATCAGCGGTATTTGGAAAATCAAATCCGTTTGACATTTGGGTTAGAGGGAACACCTATTCGGATGTTAATCCGAGAAAAAAATGATAAAAAGAATTAGGCGAGGGATAGAGATATGTTCGGAAAATTGCTGGCAATGATCGGCACTTTTGCTGTGGGATATTTGGTTGGCAGCGTGAATTTATCGATTCTGGTTACAAAGTATATCGGAAAGTTTGATATTCATACAAAAGGTTCGGGAAATGCAGGCGGTACGAATGTAATTCGAACCATGGGGGCCAAGTGGGGTGTTCCAGTCATTGTGTTGGAGATGTCTAAGGCTTTTGTGGTTGGATTGGTTGCAAAGTTTGCCTTTCCTGCGGATATTTTTGGTTTAGACGGTCCCGGCGCTTATACCGGCGCGGTTATTTCCGGAGTTGTCGCGGTTTTTGGATGCTTATTGGGAAATAAGTTTCCGTGTTTTCATGGGTTTAAAGGAGGAAAGGGTGTTGCGACTTTAGGGGCATTGCTTGCTGTTTTGGATTGCCGGGTTTTTCTGTTGTTGGCGCTGTTTTTTATTGTGTTTTTAATTTCGCACATGGTCTCGTTGTCCTCGATTGCCGCTGCGATCAGTGTTCCAATTTTTGTCGCTATTGTTTATTGGGGACAGCCGTATTTTTGGGTATTAGTTTTATTAACTGCGGCCATGTCTGGTTTGGTAATTTGGAATCACCATGCCAATATCGTTCGGATTTTGCACGGGCAAGAAAATAAATTTCAGTTTGGAAAGAAAAAAAATGGGTGATTTTACAGACAGAACCCGAATGTTGATTGGAGAGCAGGGGGTTCAAACGCTGAAACAGTCTGCGGTTGCTGTGTTCGGATTGGGTGGCGTCGGTTCGTATGTTGCCGAGGCTTTGGGACGTGCCGGGATTGGGCATTTGGCGTTGATTGATAAGGACGTTATATCGGAATCCAATATCAATCGGCAGCTGATTGCGCTAACGTCTACGGTAGGAATGAAAAAGACTCAAGTTATGGCCGCACGGCTGAAAGATATCAATCCTCAAATAACGGTCGAATCATTTGATTTGTTCTATTTGCCTCAGACAGCGGATCAGGTGGATCTGAATCGATTTGACTATGTGGTAGATGCTGTGGATACGGTCAGTGCGAAAGTGGAGCTTGCCGTCCGGGCCAATGCCTGCGGGGTTCCGATAATCAGCTGTATGGGAACCGGAAACAAAATGGATCCGTCTCGGCTTGAAATTGCGGATATTTACCGTACAAGTGTCTGTCCGCTTGCCCGAGCGATGCGTTCGCAGTTGAAAAAGGCCGGTGTTCAGCAATTGAAGGTTTTATATTCCACAGAATCGTCTTGCGGAGCAGTTTTGGATGAAAACGGAAGACATGCTCCGGGCAGTATTTCTTTTGTTCCTTCAGTTGCAGGGCTGATGTGTGCGGGAGAAGTGATTCGGGATTTGTTGAAGGTACGCATGTAGCGGAAGAAATTGGCAAATAGCGAGATCTGTAGAAAAATCCTGTAGCAGGTTCCAGTGTTTTTAGACTGGAGACAACTTTAAAAAGCGGAATACAGGTTTCTTTGTCGTATTATAATAACATGCCCCCACGCAATATAAAGCAGGAGAGACGGATGATTATATTAATAACCGGAGCGTCCCATACGGGGAAAACGTTACTTGCTCAAAAATTACTTGAAAAGTATAAAATTCCTTATTTTTCAATCGATAATTTGAAAATGGGGCTCATACGTAGCGGATATACTAAACTGACGCCAGAAGAAGATCATGCACTTACGGATTATTTGTGGCCTATTATTCGTGAAATGATAAAAACCGCTATAGAGAATGGGCAAAATCTCATTATTGAAGGTTGCTACATTCCTTTTGATTGGTCAAAGGACTTTGAGAGTGGATATCTCTCGCATATCAAATACTATTGCCTTATTATGAGTAGCGATTATATCAAAAATCATTTTGCCGACATTAAAGAGTATTCCAATGTAATAGAAAATCGATTGGATGATGAATGTACCATGGAAACTGTCTTGGAAGATAATGCACAGTCTTTAGAACTTGCTAAAAGGTATAATGTAAATTATGTGCTTATTAACGACAAGTATGAGATAGATATTGACCTGCAAGGGGAAACTTTTCATTCATAGGAGATGGTATTCGCTTGTCGTGCCGTTATGGTCGAGCTGAACGGTTCATAAACGCGTTGCCTTTGACTGTTTCGCTTTAGCCTTGAATGGAACAGATAGTGGGTGAAGCATTAATATATTTGCGAAAGTTTGCCCTGCAAAATAATCGCCCGAAATACATTTCCATATAGCTGAATTTCCTGAAAAAGAATAACTAAAAAGAGTTGCGAAAAATATTTTTCGCAACTCTTTGAATAAAAGCGACCGATTTCCGGTCGCTTTTCTTTTATGCATTAAATTGTTTCTTCTCTTTTAACATGACGTCATGTGCGCCGCCTTCGACAATGCTGGTTGCCGAAACCAATGTGATTTTTGCTTTTTGCTGAAGTTCTGGAATCGTCAATGCGCCACAGTTGCACATCGTAGACCGAACTTTACTCAGCGACAACGATACATTATCTTTTAAAGACCCTGCATAAGGGACATATGAGTCGACTCCTTCTTCAAAAGACAGTTTTGAAGCCCCTCCCATATCGTATCTTTGCCAGTTGCGCGCTCTTGCAGAGCCTTCGCCCCAGTATTCTTTCATATAACTGCCGTTCACATTAACTTTGCGCGACGGGCTTTCATCAAACCGTGCAAAATATCTGCCCAACATAATAAAATCTGCGCCCATAGCTAAAGCCAGGGTCATATGATAATCTTGTACAATTCCGCCGTCAGAACAAATCGGAATGTAAACCCCTGTCTGTTCATAATATTCGTCCCGAGCTTTTGCCACTTCCATCGTTGCCGTTGCTTGTCCGCGCCCAATTCCTTTTTGTTCTCTGGTGATACAGATCGATCCTCCGCCGATTCCGACCTTGATAAAATCAGCTCCGGCATTTGCTAAGAATAAAAATCCGTCTTTGTCTACCACATTTCCGGCTCCGACTTTAACGCTGTCCCCGTATTCTTTCCGAATCCAGGACAAGGTTCTGCTCTGCCATTCAGAAAATCCTTCCGATGAGTCGATACATAATACGTCTGCACCCGCTTCAATGAGGGCCGGAACGCGTTCTTCATAGTCACGGGTGTTAATTCCGGCTCCGACGATAAATCTCTTTTTGGAATCCAGAAGTTCCAGCGTGTTTTCTTTGTGAGAAGAATAGTCTTTTCGGAAAACCATGTATTTTAAATTTCCGTTTGCGTCGACAATGGGCAGGGAATTTAACTTATGATCCCAGATAATGTCGTTGGCTTCTTTTAAACTAGTGTTTTCATCGGCATAAACCAATTCGGAAAACGGAGTCATAAAATCTTTTACTTTGCAGGACATATCCATTCTGCTAACACGATAGTCCCGGCTTGTTACAATACCTAACAGCTTGCCGTTCGGGGTTCCGTCTTCGGTTACGGCCATCGTAGAATGACCTGTTTTTTCTTTTAAATCAAGAACTTGTTGCAAGGTGGTTTCCGGGGTTACATTGGAGTCACTGGTAACAAAGCCGGCTTTATAACTTTTTACTCTTCGGATCATCTGTGCCTCGTCTTCGATGCTCTGGGATCCGTATATAAAAGAAATTCCGCCTTCTTTGGCAAGTGCAATCGCCATTTTATCATCAGAAACAGCCTGCATGATAGCGGAAACTAACGGAATATTCAATGAAATTTTCGGTTCTTCGCCTTTTTTGTATTTTACTAACGGCGTTTTCAGGCTCACGTTGGCCGGGGTACATTCGGAAGAAGAATAACCCGGAACCAGTAAGTATTCTCCAAAAGTATGTGACGGTTCTTCAAAAAGATATGCCATTCTGTTTAATCCCCTTATCCCTGTAATATTAATTACAATTATTATATCATTATTGACGAGAGCTGTCAATACGGGCATTTCAAAATAAATGCAACAAACATCTTCCCTTTATCAGGTCATATTTGTGTTTGTTGGATAATAGAATGAATTAGAACCGGCAGGAAAGGACGTGAAAAAGTGTTTTCATCTGTCATTAAAATTTTGCCGCATCGCATTCAGCCTGTTTTTCAGCATATGGATGAGGCGTTGCAAAATACGCTGACACAGATCCACTTAAAAGCGGGTGCGCGGGTATATGTGAGTGTTGGCGGAAAAAATTTTTATGTCACACCGCAGGGTAAATTAAGTGAAAAAGATGGGATTCTTTTATTCGAAAATGAATTAGAAGAGTGTTTTTACCAGATATGCGGATATTCCGTTTATAGTTATGAAGAAGAACTGGCTTCTGGATTTGTGACAGTGGAGGGCGGGCATCGTGTTGGTATCTGTGGAACCGCCGTATGGAAAAACGGAAGGGTGGAGACGGTTCGCGATATCTCTTCGATCAGTATTCGAGTGGCAAGTCAGCAGCGCGGATGTGCGGATTCAGTTTATGCATTTTGCAGCCAAACTCACGATAACATCTTAATTCTTTCCGCGCCTGGTGCAGGAAAAACCACGTTGTTGAGAGATTTGGCTCGTCGTTTTTCGTGTGATAAAAAGCGTGTTTGTATTGTTGATGAGCGGGGAGAGATTGGGGCAGTTACGAATCGTTTATCCGCATTTGATTTGGGAGATTTTTGCGATATATTGGACAGGTTCCCTAAGACAAGCGGTATTTTACAAGCGGTTCGCACACTTTCTCCGCAAGTCGTTTTTGCAGATGAGTTAGGAGATGAGCGTGAGGTCAACGCCGTGATACAGGCCATGCATTGCGGGGTAAAAGTGATAGCAACAGCGCATGCTGCAGATTTAAAAGACGCATTACAGCGTCCTCATTTAAGATTTTTAATTGAAAATGGATATTTTACCAGACTGATTCTCTTAACAGATTCTCCGGCACCTGGAACCATTAAGGATTTTATCAAAACAGGAGGACAACATGAAAGCAGCAGCTATTGTGACCACGTTTCTGATTTGTGTATTTACGGGGATGTTTCAGGCCATTTCGCTGAAAAAAAGAGTGCGGCAATTACAAACTGTTTATCAGGTGATTCATGATTTCGGACTAGAAATGTCGTATTTGAAACGTTCTCCGCAAGATTTTTTTTCGACAGAACGAACTTTGCCGCTTTTTGCATTTATGGCTCAGCAGGACGGAAATTTAGAACAACGATATTTTAAAGTAAAAAAAGAATGCACAGACCGGATGTTTTTAAAACCGGCTGATTGGGAAATTTTAGATGCTTTTTGGAATACGGTCGGAAAAAGTGGTGCAGATAATCAGAAAACGATTTGCCAATATACTCAACAACGATTGACCGATCAAATATTCGAAGCGCAAAAAAACTGCGATAAATATTTTAAACTTTATTATATGACAGGTTTGATGGCCGGATTGTTTTTGGTTGTCATTTTGATATAGGAGACGAAAAAAATGAACGTGGATTTGTTGTTTCAAATTGCATCAATCGGAATTATTGTTGCTGTTTTAAATCAAATTTTAAACAAGGCAGAACGCAGTGAATATGCGCTGATGGTTACATTGGTCGGATTGGTCATCGTATTACTGCTTGTTGTGAACGAAATCAGCTCTTTATTTGAAGTGATTCAAAACCTTTTTGGGATATGAATATAGCAGAAATTGTATTGGTTGTTATTGCCGCTGTTTTTTTGATTTTAACCGTTCGTCAAGAGCATCCTGTTTTTGCAGTTTTGATTGGGGCGTGTGCCGGGGTATGGGTCTTACTTTCCGTACTATCCGGCGTGACGGATGTATTGGATTTTGCGACAGACTTTATCGATCAGTCGGGGATTGGCAGTGAAAATTTGCAACTGGTTTTAAAAGCGGTCGGGATTTGTTATATTACGCAATTTGCTTCAGATCTGTGTGCAGATGCGGGAGAAGTTTCCTTAGCGGGGAAGATTGAGTTGGCAGGTCGAATCGGGATTCTTGTAATCAGTTTACCTATGGTTCGAACGCTGTTTGACCTGTTGATGGATGTCATGGAGTGGAAAATATGAAAAAATACAAGCGGTTCGTGTTCTGGGGTGTTCTTGTACTGGTGATCTGTGGAATGTCGGTACAAGCAATGGCTCAATCAACGGATACGGATCGGATCTTTCAGCAGCAGAGTGAAAATTTTCATACGCAGGATGTTGAAGATGCCGTGCCGGAATCCGCTTTAGAGTTTGCCGGAGAGGACAAGGCATTGACATTGGAGAATACGGACTCTTTTTTAAATATTTCAGAATGGTTTTCTTTGATCGTACGTTGCTTTTTCAGTGTTTTGTCTGAGAAGCGAAGCATGTTGGTCCAAATTGCGGCTATTTTGATTTTGATGTATGCCGTTCGGGCTCTCTGCTCGGGAATGCGCAATGAAAAAACCATGGAAATTTTAAATTATTTCGTCATTGCGGTTTCGGCGGTTTTAGTTTTAGAATCTGTATTTTTCTCGGCGCAGCATGCCGTTTCGGCGATGGGGGAAGTGTCTGCTTTTTCTAATGCGACCCTGCCGATGTTAACCGCTTTGGTCAGTGCTTCCGGGTATCCGGCGTCGGCCGCCGCAGTGAGTGCTTCGGTTATTTTTTCACTGGATATCATTGCTTTTGTCGCATCCTATGTTGTCCCTACGTTGATCAATAGCTATATGGCGTTAGGGATTGGTGCCGGGTTATCTTCCAATGAAAATTTGAAAAGCATTTCGGCATTCTTGAGAAAAACGGTTGTTTTTGTGATTACTTTACTATTTTGCTTGTTGATCGGGGTTCTTTCTTTGAAGTCGGGTTTATCAACGGCAAGCGATTCTATTTCACGTCGGACAGCGGTGTTTACAGCCGGGAACTTTATCCCGATTGCCGGGAATTATCTGGGCGAGGGTATTAACCTGGTTTTTTCTTGTGCCGGGGTGCTGAAAAATACGGTAGGAACCTTTTCTGTTTTGGTATTGCTGTTTACGGTTTCCGGTCCGGTTGTAGAAATTCTTGTAAATTATATTTTATTGAGTATTGCAAAAATGTTTTGTTCTTTTTTTGATAATAAAAACTTATTGTCTTTTTTTGAGGTCATTCGAGATGCCTTTTCGATGATGTTGAGTATGACGATTGGTTTATCGGTCATTTTGATTATTGCAATAACTCTAATTACAAGGATCGGAGGATAAAATGTCGGAGTTTATAAAAACGTTGATTCTGGTTGTGATCGGCGGAAGTTTATTAAAATTAGTAGTTCCGAAAAGCAGTCTTGGGAAAAGTGTTGTATTTGTGATTTCATTGTTTGTCGCAATTGGTGTTATCGGAGCCTTCTTGACGTTACCGGATCAAATCTCTGCCGAGGATTTTCCCGATGAAGAAACGGCTTCATCCGTTGCTGATTTTGAACAATATTATAAACAGAACATTGAAATATCCATAAAATCACAAATAGAAAGCTTGTTTTATGCTGAAAAAAATGTTTACCCGGAAGACATTTCTATTCAAAGCCACTTTGAGGACGGTACGATGTATATCGATGCCGTTTTGATTCAAACGGATATTCATGATGAAGATTTTTTGGAAACGTTAAAACAAACCTGCGGAATGGACTGTATTGATTATGATGAGTGATGAGAAAAAGCAAAAAGGTTCCGGATTGCTGTCATTTTTTAAAAAGAATTATCTTATGATAATAATAGCTGCTGTTTGTGTTGCGCTTTTGCTGGCAGTCGGGTCGGGTTTGACCCAATCCGATTCATCTGAGACGACAGTTCAGCAGGACGAATCCACTGCGGACGAACTTTTTATACAGGAAAATGAGCAAAAATTAAAACAACTGTTGGAAAAAATAGAGGGGGTAGGACAATGTGAAGTGATGATTACTTTGGAATCTGGGACGGAGTATATTTATGCAACGGAATCTGAAACAAACAGTTATGGAACAGACAGTACTTATAAAACAGTCACAGACGGCAAATCGGAAAAACCGGTTGTGATTCGTGAAATTCCACCGCGTATTGCAGGTGTTGCCGTTGTGTGTGAAGGCGGCGACAGTAGCCAGATAAAAAATACGGTATTAGAAGTAGTGAAAAAAACACTTGGCGTAGATGGCGCTGCAGTTAGTATCAGTAAAAGAAAGTGAGGAGTTTTGATGAAAAAGGTGAACACAGAAAAACTAAAACAAATGCTTTTAGGTTGGAAAGGAAAAGTGCATTTTGGCAAGAATTGGATGGTTATTCCTATTATGGGAATGATCATTTGTGTGGCGGTTTTATTGAGTGCTCAATTTACAAAACCGGAAGAGAAGCCAGAAACAGACGGAAAAGTTCTTGGGGAGGAAGTTTATGTAAAAACTTCAGAGGATGATTCGTATTTTGATCAGGCCCGGTATACCCGCAAGCAGTCCAGAGATGAGGCGATCAGCGTGTTCCGCAGTGTGATTGAGAATGAAAATGCAGACAGCGAAGCCCGTTTGGAAGCTTCTGAAAATATCAATGAATATGCGGTTCGTTCTGAAAAAGAAACCGCAGCAGAAAATCAAATCAAGGCAAAGGGATTTGAAGAATGTATTGTTTATATTGGCGAAGATAATGCCAGTGTCATGGTTCAAACAGATGGGCTGACCTCCGAGCAGGCCGCTCAGATTTTGGATATTGTTGCGGCAGAAACCAACTTGAATGCAAATGTTATCAAAATTATTGAAGTTGAATAGTGACAAATCGAAAAATATGTGGTATAATATATCTATCGATTAAGATGTATTTTATATTTTTGAAATAATTTGTAGCGGGAGGGGCAGAGCGTGAACGAAGAATTTAATAATTCTGGAATGATCAAGATATCCGAAGATGTCATCGCCAGTATTGCCAATACGGCGGCGTGTGAAATCGACGGCGTTGCGAAATTGGTTTCCAGGGGGATTCCGAGTGCGAAATCCATGATCGCCAATTTTAAATCGGCGGCGAAAGGCGTTTCTATCGCGACCACGGAAGACGGAATGGACTTTACACTGAATATTGCGGTAGAACCTGATGTGAATATTCAGGATGTAGCGGTAAAGGTTCAGCGGAATGTTCGAGAGGCCGTTCAGAGTATGACAGGGTTAAAAGTGAATAAAATCAATGTGTTTGTTGTATCTCTTGTAGCCTCCGCCTCAGAACCGGTTCCGGCAGAAGAATGACCTATGCAATTGGATATGGCGATGCCATATCCAATTGTTGTGTTATAAGCAAATACCAAAAAGAGGAAACAGAGAAAAAGAGGGTTAATATGTCGGGAACGAGATCGGAAAAAAGAGAGGCTGTTTTTTTGCTTTTATTTGAGGCAGAATTTCATTCAAAGGAAGAAGCAGAACATTTCTTGAACAGGACAGAAGAGGAAGAGCCGTCGGAGCCGGATCCGTATGTTGTGCAAACTTTTTCGGGCGTTTTGCAGGAGAAAGATACATTGGATCAAAAAATTAATCAGTACAGTACCAAATGGAAAGCATCCAGATTGTCTAAGGTTGCTCTTTGTGCTTTGCGTCTGGCCATTTATGAAATTTTGCATGGACAAGATGTCGGAACGGCTGTGGCGATCAATGAAGCCGTGGAACTGGTGAAAAAGTACGACAGCGAGGAATCTGCAAAATATATCAACGGTGTGCTGGGCGGATTTGTAAAAAATGAAGAGCTTCAGTGACTTTTTAGGGATTGATACCAGTAACTATACAACATCTGCTGCGATTGTCGGGGATGGCCCCTTGCAGAACAGCAGAAAACTTTTGCCTGTTGGACAGGGTGAGCGTGGGCTGCGCCAGAGTGATGCGGTTTTTTTTCATACCAAGCAAATTTCTGAGGTTCTTGGTGCGTTAGATATTAAAAATATTGCAGGAATAGGATATTCGGACAAGCCTCGCAGCGAGCCCGGGTCGTATATGCCTTGTTTTTTAGTCGGTCAGAGTACTGCACAGGTTCTTGCAAAGGCATTGGATGTTCCCCGTTTTTCTTTTTCGCATCAGCAAGGGCATATTGCAGCCGGGATTTTGAGCTGCGGAAATTTAGACTTGCTTTCTCAGCCGTTTTATGCTTTTCATATATCGGGCGGAACTATGGAAATGCTTTCAGTCAACGGGTTGGATGAAATTAAGATTTGCTCCAAAACGTTGGATATCACGGCTGGACAATTGATTGACCGGGTGGGAGTTCTGCTTGGGCTTGCGTTTCCGTGTGGGCGTGCATTGGAGCAGTTAGCCGGAACGTGGGAAAGTAAACAGAATGTCAAAGTTTGTATGAAGGGACGGGACTGTTGCCTTTCCGGGTTTGAAAATAAGGCAAAGGATTTGTATGCCGCAGGAGAATCGCCGCAGAAGATTGCACAGTACATTTTTAGCGTTGTTGCTTCGGCAATCTGCGAAATGGTAGACGCAGTGATCCATGATTTGGGGGCGCGGCCCTGTTTGTTTGTGGGCGGCGTGATGTCGAATCTTTGGCTGCGGGATCTATTATCTTTTCGATATGATGCTTTTTTTGCAGAGCCGGACCTGTCTTGTGATAATGCTGCCGGCGTTGCTTATCTGGCTGGTTTAAAATATCATGGAAAGATATAAAGAGGAGATAAAATGCCTGTTTTACGTGCGCTGACGGTTCGTCAGTTAAACATGTATGTTAAGTCTGTTTTAGACGGGGATCGGAATTTAAAGCAATTGGTAGTGCGTGGTGAAATTTCCAATTATAACAGAAATGTAAAGAGCGGACATGCCTATTTTACGCTGAAAGATGCGGATGCGGCAGTCCGTGTTGTGATGTTTCAATCGTATATCTCGCAGGTTCGGTTCGAACCTCGAGATGGGTTGGAAGTTTATTTGTCCGGACGAGTTACTTTATATGAAAAAGACGGACAGTACCAATTGTATGCCGAGCAAATGACTCCGGTGGGAGTCGGCGGCGAATATCTGCGCTTTTTGCAATTAAAAGAGAAATTGGAAAAAGAAGGATTGTTTGACGCACAGCATAAAAAAAATCTGCCCAGATATCCGCAGAAAATCGGACTGGCAACTTCTCGAACCGGAGCGGCTGTGCATGATTTGTGCAGTATTATTGCACGTAGATATCCGGTGGCGGACATTCTGATTTATCCCTGTTTGGTACAGGGGACGGAATGTGCAGCAAGCGTCATAAAAGCCATTGACTTTTTTAATGAGCAGTGCAATGTGGATGTAATTGTTGTGGCTCGGGGTGGTGGTTCGTACGAAGATCTTGCCGGGTTTAATGATGAGGAATTGGCACGTACGGTTTATCGGTCTGATATCCCGGTTGTCAGCGCTGTGGGGCATGAGGTAGACTATACGATTTTAGATTTTGTTGCGGATTTACGTGCGGCAACTCCGTCTGCGGCCGCCGAGTTGATTACGCCTGATAAGCGGGATTTACGAGTTAAGTTAGATCAATTATCTCAGTTTTGCTTATCGACAGTGGAATATCAATTACAAAATGGAAAAAGTCAAGTGGAGCAGATCCGAAGTCGGATTCGGCTTTCGGAATTGTTGAATATCCAGGTGGAGCGCTTGGATTATTTGACAACTCGGATCGCAGATGCCGTTCGAGCCGGTTTAGGAACGGAACGAACACGGTTAGAAGGTCTTGTAAATCATATAAATGGTCTGAATCCATTATCGATTTTATCCAGAGGATTTAGCGTTGCGATAAAGGACGGATGTGTTGTCGGGAGCGTTGAACAATTTCGGCCGGGGGATCCGTTTGAACTCAAACTAAAGGATGGAGTGGTGAACTGTGTCGCAGAAAGCACAAAAAAAGATGTCCTATGAACAAGCAGTTTCTCGGTTGGAAGAGATTGCGCAATTACTTCAGGATTCCGGCCGTGGTTTAGAGGAAAGCATGGCGTTGTTTGAGGAAAGTGTGAAGTTAAGTACTTATTGTTATCAATTGTTAGAAGAATATCAGGGGAAGATTAAAGTATTGACCGAAAACGGAGAACAGGATTTTGAACATGAGTCTTTTTAAACAGCAACTTCATGATTATCAATGTCTGATCAATGATTTTTTAGAGCGGTGTTTCCCGGAGTCCGATGAAGTGTTGGAGCAATCCATGCGTTACAGTATTATGGCCGGAGGAAAAAGAATACGTCCGGTTTTATCGGTTTCTGTCTGTGAGATGCTCGGCAGCGATCCAAAGAAAGCACTGGGGCTTGCCGGGGCATTGGAAATGATTCATACTTATTCGCTGATTTACGATGATTTGCCTTGCATGGATAATGATACATTGCGGCGTGGCAAACCAACTAATCATGTGGTTTTTGGTGAAGATATTGCCTTGATGGCCGGAATGGGATTATATGCACGGGCCTTTGAAACGGTTTCGGATACGCAACAGGAGTTTGGGCTAACAGATCGACAGGTTCTGGACGGAATCAAAGTGCTGGCATCCGCATCCGGAACAAACGGTATTGTTTCCGGACAGGTATTGGATATCGGAAATGTGGAAGATAATCCTAAAGTTGATTTGGACTATTTAATGCGTATCCATCGGTTGAAAACCAGTGCGATGTTGGAGGCTGCCGTGGAGTTAGGCGCAATTGCTGCCAATGCGACTGTTCAACAATCAGAAAGTCTTTGTCAGTATGCAAAAGCGATTGGATTAGCGTTTCAAATCCGGGATGATATTTTAGATGTGATTGGCGATCAACAGCATATGGGTAAAAGTGTGGGAAAAGATAAATTAGCAAAAAAAATCACATTTGTTGATCTGCTTGGTATAGAGCGTGCTCAAAACGAGGTCGAACGGCTTACCAAAGAGGCAAAAGAAAGTCTTTCTGTTTTTGCAAACATGGGATTTTTAAGTACATTTGCAGATGTACTGTGCGGCAGAATGTATTAAATATTAGAGGTGTATTGAAATGGATTTGGTCAATGATTTGTTTTCCAATCAGTGGTTGATTTGTGCGTTTATTGCTTGGCTTATTGCACAGCTGATCAAGGGAACACTGGAATGGGTTAAAAATAAAAAGTTTGATTTGTCTCGATATCTGGGCGCGGGCGGAATGCCAAGTTCACACAGTGCCTTAGTTGCATCTATGGCAACCATTGTTGGCTTGACAAGAGGCTTGAACACGGTAGAATTTGCCTTGGCGCTTATGGTTGCGTTTGTGGTAATTTATGATTCTTGTGGAGTTCGGTACGAGTCAGGACAACAGGCCAAATTGATCAATCAGATTATTGCAGAAATCAAAGCGGATAATCGAGAAGACAGTGATCGTAAATTAAAAGAATTCCTTGGGCATACCAAATTGCAAACGTTTGCCGGAACGGTTTTAGGCATTGTAGTTTCGACAATCTATTACTTGATATTTATGATATAATCTCTCTGCGTGTTGACAGAAAACGACAAACAAGCTTAATTGGCTGATTGCACACGTATAGAAATATTTTTGCACCACTTGAATTTTTTTTAAAAATGTGTTATACTATAAAACACGATGATGCAGTATTCTAGTCAGTATCTGCAGTTACCAGGGTGGGGCTAAAAATCCACCGAAGGGCATATCGATGAAACTTCTTGTGCTTGCTTCTTACGCCCAGTTTGGGGTGGGTGCTGGAAGGTAGGATGTCGGGCAGCCATAATGGCATATGGTCTTGTTCCTCCATCCATGGAGACCCAATTATGTGGTGTTATTGCGCGCTACGGATTGGGGTGAAACCTGCAATGCGGTGTTGTTCCTGCTTCTTTGAGAGGCTTTTCGCAAAAAAACGGGACAGCGCTGTGTGCAGTGTAGCCTGTCTTGAGTGAATGCCGCGGACTTTGTTCAGAGAGCGGTCCTATGGCCATAGGGCGGTTCTTATTGCGTTGAGAAACGGTGTTTGCAAAAGAGACTAAGAACTGTTGGATATTGTTGGGGAAATCTCCTAGACTGTTTGCGTTGAAGGGATTGCAGTACGTACTCAGTGGCAGTCAAGTCAGAATTATGGCGACATAGTTTTCGTAGTTTTTTAAGGGAAACCGCTTGGATGGCGACAACAAGTAAGCTACGGGGAAACCTACTTGACCTAAGACGTAAGATTAACCTTGAACGTTATCATCGTTTGATTTTTATTTGGAGAACTTATAGATATGGATCACCCTAAACAAAAGGAGCCTGACCCTCAGAAAAAGGCAGGAAAAACAAAATCAAAAAAACAAGGAACATTTAATTTTAATTGGGCTTTTCGCATATTTGCAATTTCTGTTGTGATTTCCGGTGTGCTCTCTTTTGCGTCGGAGTCTGCGACCGAAAATGTAAATATATGGATAGCCATTTTTGTTTTATTTATTTTTATTTTTTTGAACGTTGCTTTTGACGTAATCGGAACCAGCGTGACGGCAGCGACCGAAAAGCAGTTCCACTCGATGGCGACGAAAAAAGTAAAAGGCGCTAAGACCGCGCTGATGTTGATTTCTAATGCCGATACCGTTTCTAATTTTTGCAGTGATGTTATCGGCGATATTTGCGGAATTTTGAGCGGTTCGATGTGTGTGGTGATCGCCAATTGTCTGGTCGATATTTTTACATGGAATAGTTTTTGGACCAATATTGTTGTGGCGGCGCTGTCTTCCGGGGTTTTGATTTTTGCAAAGGCGTTAGGGAAAAATGCAGCAGTGAAACACAGCAATTCGATTGTCCATTTTTCGTCTAAAATGATTGCCGTATTTAAACGAGAAAAGTAAAAGAGGTATTTTCCTTGAGATTGGATGTTTGGCTGTGTCAAAACGGGCTTGTACAAAGTCGAGAAAAAGCGGCGCAGTTGATTAAAAACAGGGCCGTCTTTGTGAATGGAAAAGTGGTCATAAAACCAAGTTTTTCTGTAAAAGAGACGGATCAGGTCAACCTGATTTCTTCGTTGCCTTATGTGGGGCGCGGTGGATATAAATTGGCGCGAGCAATCGAAGTTTTTGGGATAGATTTAAAGCAAAAAGTTGTTTTGGATGTCGGCGCATCTACGGGCGGATTTACCGATTGTGCGTTGCAGCATGGAGCTGAACATGTTTATGCGGTGGATGTTGGGCATGACCAGTTAGATGAAAGTCTTCGAAATAATGAGAAAGTCACCAACATGGAACGGACCAATATCACGG
>WHHJ01000027.1 GCA_014872655.1 Clostridia bacterium | reverse complement strand
CGTACAAACTCCGGTCCGAAGTCTGTAAAATCTCGTGTCCGCGTGCAGACCATTCTGTCGCCACATCCATCTTTGTGCGCAACGCGCTTTGTGCCTGCTGTAATGCACTGCGTGCCTGCAGCAGTTCCGCTTCGGTCATTGCTTCGCCCTTTTCCTGCAACTGTGTATAAGCGGCCACCGCAGCCTTTAAAGCTTGATAAGAATCACTGTCATAAGCAGCGGGGTTTTCCAAATCCAAAAAGGCATTTTTTACCGCATTACAATCGGCCAAGTAACTGTCCAGCGCGATTTCTTCTTCCGTTCTGGGACGTTCTTGCACCTGTACAAATGCGCCGCCACCAGAACCTAAATGCAGTCGATATACGCCGTCTGCATCCGCCTCTAACGTAAACGTGCGGCCGTCCATCGTCACCGTAACCGGCCCGTCGCTGTAACGCAAAGTAAAAGATACGTCCGTTTCCTTTTGTTGATAGCAGTCTGACGCATTGACGATCACAAAGGCCTTGTCCAGTCCATCCTGCGGATGTTCAAATGCTCCGACCATCAATGGCTGATCTGCGGAAATCTCCCGAATCGTCCGAAAATCTTCATACTGCGACAAGTCTTTAACCTGCCGCAAATACACCGGCACTTCGGCAGACATGCCCTCGGTCACATAAAAAGCTCCACGGTCCTTATACTGCGACAAAATTGGAGCCAAGTGCTGCATCTCGGCATTAAACTGCTGCAAAACCGGGTAAAGATCCGATTTCTCACCGTTATTTACCGCACAATGACCATTTGCCTCAAAAGTAGGATCATACGTGGGATAAAAGGCCGGGTTAGAATAACAAAAGTGCATCAATTTCGTCGCACCATACGCAATGGCCGAATAAGCCTGGAATCTCAAATCCTCTAAATCTGGAATCCTCCGGGCATGCCAGCCCATGGACTGAATAAACAGCCAGAAATCTGCATCGTTTTTGCGAGCAGCATCGCCAATCGCTTTCAAATTTTTGTAATAAACATCCTCCGTTGCAGAACCTACAAGAGGATAAATATCTACTGAAATATAATCCATTTCCAACAGAGTAAAGACCTTTTCGATATACGATCCGTACCGATACGGAAACAAATTAACGGTTCCGATCATGCCCTCGGCTACAGCATTGTATTTGTCCAGACAAATTTTCAAGTCCTCATACACATCTTCCGACGGCTCATCATAAATACAGTAGCCCAGAATATTCGGATTGCCGATACTGGGCTCGATGATCTGATAAATCTCGTCTTCGGTCATATCTTTCATCGCCGTACCATAAATCCGGTTATCCTTCAAAAACACTTTAATCCCGTATTTGGTACACCATTCCAACTCTTGTACCTTTTGCGGATCGTCATAATTAAACGACCATAAAAACGTATACTGAATCCCGCACTCTGCCATTTCCTTTACGGTCTGCTCACTCAATGTACTGGGCACCCAGTCACCGATATACATGCCGTTTTTAAACATTTCAATGGCCTCTTTTTGCGTCAAGGAATCTTCGGCTGTAAACATCGATGCCCCCAATGTAAAACAAAAAATAAAAGATAATATCGCTGAAAGTATTCTTCTCATCTGTTTCTCCTTTTTCATATCTCTGATCACAGGTGATTATATTCGGTAAAATTTACCTTTTTATTGCTTTAATTCAAAACGTCTCCATACTTAAAAACAGTATGGAGGCGTATGTTCCCGATGTACTCTATTTATTTTGCAGGTAAGCGTCAATAGCCTGGGCAGCATTCTTTCCGGCACCCATTGCCAGAATAACGGTAGCTGCGCCTGTTACGGCATCTCCGCCGGCATAAACGCCCTCCCGGGAAGTCAACCCGGTTTCATCCTGTGTTAGGATACAGCCGTGCGAATTGGTCTGCAGCCCTTTGGTCGTAGAACGAATCAACGGATTGGGAGAAGTACCGATCGACATGATCACACAGTCAACATCCAATATGTATTCCGAGCCCTCTTTCGGAACAGGTCGACGACGCCCAGACTCATCCGGACTGCCCAATTCCATTTCGATACACTTCATTCCGATGACAAAGTCATTGTCATCGCCCAGAATTTCTACGGGATTGTTCAACGTCTTAAAAATAATTCCCTCTTCTTTGGCATGTTCTACTTCTTCTTTTCTTGCCGGCATTTCTTCCTCGGACCGGCGATATACAATATAAACTTCCTCTGCACCTAACCGTTTGGCACAACGAGCAGCGTCCATGGCCACGTTTCCGCCGCCGACAACCGCAACCTTTTTCGCATTTTGAATCGGCGTATCCGAATGTTCTTTATCATACGCTTTCATCAAATTAGTCCGCGTCAAAAACTCGTTAGCCGAGTAAACGCCGTTGTAATTTTCGCCCGGAATGTTCATAAACCGAGGCAGACCTGCGCCCGTTCCGATAAAGACCGCTTCAAACCCGTCTTCAAATAATTCATCAATCGACAAAACTTTGCCGATAACCATGTTTGTCAGAACTTTAACACCCAGCGCCTTTAAGTTTTCAATCTCTTTAGCAACAATCGATTTCGGCAAACGGAATTCCGGAATACCATAAACCAAAACACCGCCCGCTACATGCAGAGCCTCAAAAACAGTAACCTCATATCCGCGTTTAGCCAGATCTCCGGCACACGTCAACCCTGCCGGGCCCGCACCGATAACGGCTACCCGATGTCCGTTCGGTTCTGCCGGGACAGGCTTTTGATCGCAATGTGCATTATGATAATCTGCAACATACCGCTCCAAGCGTCCAATGCCAACCGGTTCCGTTTTAATTCCGCGGACGCACTTGCTTTCACATTGCGTTTCCTGCGGACAAACACGGCCGCAGACCGCCGGCAGCGAAGTCTGCATAGAAAGCACTTGATAAGCGCCCTCCATATCATTTTCTTTAATTTTTGCAATAAATCCGGGAATATTGATTTGCACCGGACATCCCTTTACACAGGGCATATTTTTACAATTCAAACATCTATTAGCTTCATCGATTGCCTGTTCCTGTGTATATCCCAAAGCAACCTCATCAAAATTTTTATTTCGAACCTGCGGATCCTGTGTGGGCATCGGGTTCTTTTTCGGCGACATGTTAGCCATTGAACTTCTCTCCTTGTTTTAACAAATTACATACATGCTCTTTTTGTTTCGCCTCAAACGGACGATACATGGCCGCACGTTTCATCGCCAAATCAAAATCGACCAGATGGCCGTCAAAATCCGGGCCGTCTACACAGGCAAACTTGGTCTGTCCGCCAACCGTCAGCCGGCATCCGCCGCACATTCCGGTCCCGTCTATCATAATAGGGTTCATACTTACAATCGTTTTGATCCCGTACTCTTTGGTCAGCTGACAAACAAACTTCATCATAATCAGCGGACCAATCGCAATTACTTCATCATACGTTTCTCCGGATTCAATCAACTGCTTGAGCGCATCGGTTACAAGCCCCTTGGCGCCGTATGAACCGTCATCGGTTACAATCACATATTTAGAAGAATGGCTTTTAAACTCATCTTCTAATATCACAAGATCTTTATTCCGAAAACCTACGATAGAATGCACTTCCGTGCCCTGTTCAAACAATTTTTTAGCAACCGGATAAGCAATGGCACAACCCACGCCGCCACCGATTACCGCAACCTTTTTCAACCCTTCCGTCTCGGACGGTTTTCCCAAAGGTCCAACAAAATCATGCAGGCAGTCGCCCTCGTTCAACGCATTTAACTTCTCCGTTGTCGCACCGACTACCTGAAAAATAATCGTAACGGTTCCTTTTTGACGATCATAATCAGCAACCGTAAGCGGAATACGCTCTCCGTACTCGTCCACTCTCAAAATAATAAATTGTCCCGGCTCTGCTTTTTTGGCAACGGCGGGTGCGTCAATATCCATCAGCGTCACTGTTGGATTGAGCGATTTTTTTCTTACAATTTTGTACATTCTTTACAACTGCCCTTCTTTGTTGTTTCAATTTATCTATCAATGTCTAACCCATTCAAAAGGCACAAGGCAGGCCGGTGACGTTCTGCGCCCCAGCCTGTCATCATGCCATACAACGCGTCTTATGACTCGTTAAAAATCAACTTCCTCATCATAGTAGCAGCATTTTAACAATTTTTCCATCTGCTGCGGGTTAATCGTTCTGGGATTGGATCCGGTGCAGGCGTCGCCTACTGCAAGTTCTGCCACCGAAGGCAATTTCTCCAAGAACTCTTTCTCATCGATAATGCCGCCTTCATAATCGCGGATGCAGGACGGAATGTTTAACTGTCCGTTCATCTTCTGAATATGCTCGATCAGCGCGGTTACCAATTCTTCAACCGTTCCTTGGTATCCCAAGAACTGCGCAATCTCTGCATATCTCTTTGCCGCTTCGGGCTCCTTGGCATTAAACCGAATGACCTTCGGCAAATACATCGCATTGGCACAGCCATGTACAATATGGCCACCGCTGTAGGCTGCTCCGGTCTTATGTGCCATCGAGTGCACAATTCCCAACAGCGCATTGGAAAACGCCATCCCGGCCAAACACTGCGCATTATGCATCCGGTCTCTGGCATCCATATCTCCGTTATAAGAAGCAACCAAATCCTGAGAAATCATCTTAATAGCGTGCAGCGCAAGCGGATCCGTATAGTCGCAATGCAGCGTAGAAACATACGCTTCAATCGCGTGCGTCATCGCATCCATTCCGGTATGAGCCGTCAACTTGGGCGGCATTTTCTCTGCCAAATCCGGATCTACAATAGCTACATCCGGCGTAATATTAAAATCTGCCAGCGGATATTTAACGCCCTTTGCATAATCGGTAATAACCGAGAAAGCCGTCACTTCCGTTGCGGTTCCCGAAGTAGAAGGGATCGCACAGAATTTTGCTTTTGTCCGCAAGGTCGGAAAATTAAACGGAATACACAACGACTCAAACGTCGTATCCGGATATTCATAAAACGCCCACATCGCTTTTGCCGCATCGATCGGAGAACCGCCGCCAATTGCTACAATCCAGTCCGGTCCGAATTCCTGCATTGCTTTTGCGCCTTTCATGACCGTTTCAACAGACGGATCCGGCTCAACGCCTTCAAACAGACGAACTTCCATACCTGCCGCCTTTAAATTCTCTGTAACTTGATCCAAGAAGCCGAAACGCTTCATGCTGCCGCCGCCGGTTACAACAATTGCCTTTTTGCCTTTTAACTCCTTCAGCGCATCAAGAGACCCTTTCCCGTGATACAAATCTCTGGGTAATGTAAAACGTGCCATAAAAACTCCTCCTTAAATATCAATCATACTTTTTAGGATAAAAGTTTGATATTTTTTTAACATTCTCCCTGACAAAAAAGGGAGATCTGTTGCAAACGCAAACCAGAAAAATCCCCCCTGTGGACAAATGAAAAACAACATCTTCTTTTTCCGAGATTATTATATCGTATATTTTTCGGAATGTCAATGATTTTTGTAATAATTTTATACTTTTTTTATTTTGTTTTTATCCTTTTTGAGTATATTGAAAAAATGCGCTTTTTATGATATAATTATATGGTTGACAATTCCTTTGATAAACCGTGGCTATAAATACCCTTTTACACGATCTAAAGCACTTTTTTCCAATCGTGAAACCTGTGCTTGAGAGATGCCGATTTCCTTGGCAACTTCCATCTGTGTTTTTCCCTGAAAAAACCGCAAATCCAAAATATTTTTTTCTCGATCAGACAACGCCCTGATGGCCTGTTTGAGGCTAATCTCTTCCACCCAGCTGGAATCGGTATCACATTTATCGCAAACTTGGTCCATCACATATAACGTATCGCCGGAATCATTATAAATCGGTTCGAATAACGAAACGGGTTCCACAATCGCCTCCAGAGCAACCACGATCTCTTCCCGGCTGACGCCGACTTCCGCTGCAATTTGCTCTACTGTAGGCTCCGATTGACTTTGAGCCATTAACCGCTCTTTGGCATTGAGCGCTTTATACGCCGTATCCCGCATGGACCGGCTGACACGAATGGCATTATTATCCCGCAAATATCGGCGGATTTCTCCGATAATCATCGGCACGGCATAAGTGGAAAATTTGACCTGTTGATTCATATCAAAATTGTCAATGGCTTTAATCAGCCCGATGCAGCCCACCTGAAACAAGTCGTCCGCATTTTCTCCTCGCCCGGCGAACCGTTGAATCACACTGAGCACCAATTTTAAGTTTCCGCTGATAAATTCTTCCCGCGCAGCGGTGTCTCCCTGCTTGATTTTTTTTAATAACCGCAATTTTTCAGGACCCGACAAAACCTTTAATTCAGAAGTGTTCACACCGCACAGGTTTACTTTATTGATCATTCCTTCACCAACCTCATATCCATATTGTTCATGATATGATTATTGTAGTGAAAGTTGTTTTTTATACTGCCAATTTCTGTTAGGAGAAAAATGATGCCAAATATGACGTTTGTCTTTGGAAAAAACGGAACGCTTCGCAGCCGTTTGATTCGTGAAAAAGTAAAAAAACAAGCCGAAAAGGCTAATCAGGCCGGCAATATTTTTGTGGTTGTTCCCGACCAGTATACGCTGACGGCTGAAAAATTTTATATGCAGTTATTAGGCGAAAAGCAAATGTATTTTGTCCGAGTGATCTCACTAAAGCGATTGGCAGACCTTTTTTTTGATTCTAAAAAGTCCTGCACCAACGAAGCGGGTCAAAATGCGCTGATTTGGAAAGCCTATACACAGGTCAAAGATTTGTGCACCTTTTACAGCTATAAAAATTTTAACGATTTTCATTTTATTTCGGCACTCCGGCAACAGATTGATGAACTAAAACTTTACGGAATTACCTCCGAACAGTTACTACAAACCGAGGGAAAGAATCCCAAACTCAACGATCTGGCGCTGATTTACGGCGCCTATGAAGCGCTGCTAGGAACAGAACTGTACGATCCGGCGGACAAGCTGTATCTGTTTGCACAACAGATACAAAAAGAACCGCGCTTTGCCGAAAAACAGATTTTTATTGATTTTTTTAAAGTACTCAACGCCGCGGAACAAACCGCCGTCGAAGGACTGTGCCTGGCGGGAGCATCGATCACCATCGGGCTGGCCTGCCCCGGTCCCGGCAAGCAGTTAGACCATTTTTCACCCATACGGGCAACTCATCACAAATTACTGACTTTTGCAGAAAGATACGGCATCCAAACCCAGACCGAATACACGCCTCAGCCCCAAACAGAATCCCCGGCCGCATTGGATTATCTGGAACAATCCCTTTTTCACCACCCGGTCCTACCTTACCCGAACGCAGCTGACGAGGTGGTACACTTTTATCGGGCCAGTGACATTGCGGATGAGATCGACGCGATCGCGTGCCGGATTTTGCAAATGGTTCGGGACGAAGGCTGCACGTTTTCGGATTTTGCGTTGACAACAAGAAATACCGATTCATACGATGCCTATCTGGATACCGTTTTTTCCGAATACGGCATTCCGCTGTTTCGGCATAAAAAAACCGCACTGCGGCAAAAACCGGCGGTAAAATTTTTATACGCTCTGTTTTCCTGCGTCAAAAACAATTGGCGCAGACAGGATGTTTTGGATTTGGTAAAGACCGGCTTTGTCCCCGGCTGCCCCGAAGAGGATATTGCGGAATTTGAAGAATATACCGAAATGTGGCAGATCGATTTTGCCGCATTTACCCGTCCGTTTGTGCGCAGCGTGCACGGGTTGGCGCAAAACCGGGTTCGGGAACAAGACACCGAAAAATTACAGCGCATCAACCAGGTCAGACAACAGATTGTTACGCTGGTACAAATGCTTTCACAGCCTTCTTTACATGTAACAGTCACCGAGTTTTGCACCCGTATTTTTCATATTTTTGAACACATCGGAATGGAGCAGATCCTCCAATCACAGCAACAAATCTATTTGCAATACCAACGCCGAGACTTATACGAAGAAAACCTTCAGGTTTACAGCATGCTGATCGAAGCACTGGACAAGTTTGTATCGGCCTGCGGAGAAGACAAACTGCCGTTTTCACAATTTGCCGACCAATTCTTTGCCGTTTTAGACGGGTACGACATCGGCATTCTGCCCACCTCAATCGACGCTGTACTGGTTGGAAACGCCGACACCATCCCGCTTTTGGGACATCCATACGTTTTTGTTTTTGGGCTGACGGAGGGCGATTTCCCGGCAGCCCCCACCGATTCCGGATTACTCAAAGAGTCCGACCGGCAACTGCTGGAACAACTGGGCATTGCGTTCCGCAGAGAACCGTATGAAACGTTTTTGTACGAACAGTTTGTGGCCTACTTTGTTTTGACAGCCGCCACCCAACAGGTTTTTTTGTCTTATCCCGCCATTGCCGGAGGCGAAAAGGCGCCGTCGGCAGCCTTTCTGAGCGCACAGGAGATTTTTCCGCACAATGAATTATCCGGACCGCCGGACTCCAATCATCCGCAGCGTATCAACAGCCGACTCCAGGTTCCCAGCGTCTCGTTTTTACTGGCACAAAAAGAAAAATATCCGCAACTGCTCCTCTATTTTTCGGAACAGTCCGAACAACTAAAGTCGGAACCCATTCAAGGCGAACACGCCCGGCTGCAGCCGCAGCAAGCAAGCGATTTGTACAGTCAAACGCTTTCTGTTTCGGCTACGTCCTCGGACCTGTTCTTTAAGTGCCCTTACGCGTTTTTCATTCAAAACGGATTAAAAATTCGCAAACCCCAAAGCGCCTCGCTGTCTGCACTGAATACAGGCAATCTGATCCACTTTGTTTTGGAACGCATTTTTTCGGAACATGGACAGCTAAACATGGACGACGAAACGCTGATGCAGTACGCGTCTGAATACATCCAGCATTATATTCGGGATATTTATCCGGAAGAAGTGCGCAGTGCTGGGTTTGTTCGATATACGGAAAACCTGGCAGAAAAAATGCAGCGACTGCTGAAAATTTTCCGTAATGAGTTGTCTCAGTCCGAATTTGCGCCGCGGTATTTCGAATTAAAAATAGGCAAGGATATCGATCCGCTTGTTTTAGTATGCAGCGGCGGAAAGATTCTGGTCAGAGGGTCTGTGGACCGCGTGGACTTGTACGAACAAAACGGAACGGTCTACATCCGCGTTGTCGACTATAAAAGCGGATCCAAACAATTTCGTGCCGAAGATATTCAAAACGGAATTGATATGCAGATGATGCTTTATCTGTATATCCTTTGCGCCTATTACCAACATCAGGGCATTTCCGCACAGCCGGGAGGCGTGCTGTATCTGGGCGCAAATCCAAAGCCGTTGGTGTTAAAAGGCAAAGACTTGGCACTTTTAGCAGAACAAAACCACGAGCAATTAGAAAAGCAAGCACAGCAAAATGTCGGAACACGATCCGGTATGCTTCTGGGCGATCCCGAAATTCTCAAAAAAATGGATTCCCAACTGATTGTTGAAAACAAAGGCGTTCGATCACAGTATATTCCGGAAAAAATCCAACTGGCATCCTGTGAGGAATTTTCGGCATTATTTGCCCGGATCGAAGAACTGTTACAGCAAATGGGCACACGGATCTATCAAGGAGATCTAGCAAAAGCTCCTCAAAAATTCGGAGCCAACAAAACCGGCTGCGAATATTGCATGATCAAAGACGTCTGCGAAACAGCCCATACTCCTGCACAACAAGCCGAAGACACTGTCGGTGACAAGAAATCGGAGGAACCGCTATGAGTAAAGAAATCCGTTTATCCCCCGATCAGATCCGGGCACGGGACGAATCAGGAAAAAATATCATTGTATCCGCCGCCGCCGGCAGCGGAAAAACCGCCGTGCTCTCCAAAAGGGTTTGCCGCTACGTTTTAGACGGCGGAGATATCGACCGACTGCTGATTGTCACCTTTACCAAAGCCGCCGCCGGAGAAATGCGGGCGCGCATTGCAAGGGAATTGGATGCCGCTGCACGCGAGAATCCCACGGAACGGCTCAAAAAACAAGTTCTGAAAGCATATTCAGCTCAGATTTGTACCATTGACAGTTTTTTAGGGAAACTGATCAAAGACCACTTTGAAAAACTGGGTGTGGCTCCAAACTACACCATGATGGACGCTGTAGAGCGGGAACTGGCCGAATCGACCGTACTGGCCGACATTTTAGAAGAAAAATACCGCGATATGGACGAGGATTTTGCACAGCTGGACCGTCTGCTGGGCGGAGACGGAGAAAACGAAACGTTGAACCTCTGTATCCGGCAAGCCTATCGGGCGGCCAATGCGGCGGCGTTTCCGCAGCAATGGATGGAATATATCTTATCCACCTATAACGATCCGGAGCCCTGGATCCGGCAAGCCTGCGAAGAAACACAGATTTACCTGACGGATATCGAGCCGATTTTTACATCCATACTGGACCATCTTTCTTTATCTGAAGCCGGACAAAAAACAGCCGAACTACGATATGATCTATTCAAAAAAGTTTCTCTTTACTGTCAAAACAGAGAATGGGACAACATGTGCCGGGAAATGAAGAATTATCTACAGTCCTCTTCTGTTCGGCTCTCAAAACCTTCGCAAAACGAACTCACCTTTAAAACCATTCACAATTTACTGAAATCGCTTTTTGAGCGTGAAATCTATCAATTTTCGCAAACCGCCGTTCGCAGCCAGCTTGACCAACTGAAGGCTCCTGTGCGCGCCATCTTTGACATAGTACAAAAAATGAGAGAACGGCTGCAGCAGGAAATGAGACGGCAAAACGCCTACACCTTTGATGAGATTTCACATTTGGCACTGCAGCTGTTGGTCAAAGACTACGATTACAAAACCCATACATACACCTGCACCGAGACGGCCGAACAACTGCGCGCCGACTATGACGAGATCATGATCGACGAATGTCAGGACGTCAACGACATGCAAAACCTGCTTTTTGAATCTATCAGCAATCAAAATTTGTTTATTGTCGGCGACAGCAAGCAGTGCATTTATGCCTTTCGCGGCTCCAACCCTGACATTTTTACAAAAAGAAAAAAAGAATTCTTCCCCATCGTACTCCAAACCAATTACCGCAGCCGACAAGGCATTTTGGATTTTTCAAATTTTATCTTCGAACGGCTGATGAGCGAGCCTGTCGGTGGAGTAGACTACAACCAGTCAGAATCGCTTGCATTCGGGGGCCTATACCCACCGCGAAAAAATCCGAACGAAAACGATGTGGAAATTTGTTTTTACGAAGCGGAAAGTACAGCCGCCACTTATCTTGCGGCCAATAAACAAAATCAGCTGAAACGGCTGACTCAAAAAGTCCAAAGTCTGCTCGAACAGGAAACCGTCACCGAAAAAGACGGATCTTCCCGTTCGCTGCGTCCGTCGGATATCGCGATTCTGGTCCGCACCAACCCCGCGGCGGAAACGATTGAAACAGCTTTGACACAGGCCGGGATTCCCGCTTACGCCAAAAGCGGCAGTTCCTTTTTGGACACGACCGATGTGTGCAGTATTCTGGCCTTTTTGCGCGTACTGGATAATCCGTACGACGAAATAGCGCTGTTTAAAACGTTAACCGGCCGGATGTTTGCCATCAGCGAACAGATTCTTGCCCAAATCAAAGCCCAAAATCCCCAAACCAATCTGTACACAGCCCTGAATGAATTCATAGGCGCGGCAGACCAGTTAGAATCTCAAAACCAAATTCAATCTTTTTTAGAAACCATCAAAAAATTCCGCCTCATGGTGCAAAATATGCCGCTGCATACCGTGGTGTGGCAGAGTTATCAAATCCATCAATATTTGGATAAAATTTCCTGCCTTTCTGCCGGCACACTGCGCCGGAACGCCCTGATGCAATTTTACACATTTGTACTGCAATACGAGCAGAAATTAGACCGAAGCCTGCACCGCTTTTTGGAATTTGCCGACCGAGCAAAGGAAGAAAAAACAGAAAGCGAAGGCGCGGCACCGCAGGGCGAATTTGTTAAGATCATGACCATGCACGCATCCAAAGGGCTGGAATTTCCAGTTTGTATGATCCCGTTTTTGGAAGCTCCGCTGCAAAAACGCCACGGGGGGAAAAAAGAGGTCAAAGATTTAGTCACCGATTCCGTACTGGGAATTGCAACCACTTTATATGACGAAAAACTCTTTTGTAAATACAACTCGTTTATGTTTGACCTGATTCAGTTCAAACAACAGCGCACCGAATGCGCCGAAGCGTTACGACTGATGTATGTGGCATTTACCCGAGCCAAAGAAAAACTGATTCTGTTTGGAACGATCTCGCGAAAAAAACGCGAAAGCGGATTTGAAGAAGACGCCTGGGGCTGTTACCCGTTCCGTCCGAACAAAGCCGGTCGGGTCGTGTATAAAGCATTTCATGCCCAGGTTCTCGGCTGTAAAAGTTTTTTGTCTTATGTGCTTACCCCGCTCGCACACCATCCGTCGGCGGGCGCCCTGTGTGTACCGGGCCCATACCCCGCTCAGGAAGCGCTGCCTATTACGATTGACATCAAAGACGAAGCAAGCATTTTAGCCGAAACCGAAAACACTGTTTCGGAAAGAGAACAGGCGCAGCCTTCGGGAGATTTTTTGGTATCCGAGCAAGAACTGGACCGTAGATTTCAGTTCCGACCCCAAACGCGCAACCACATTCCGGCAAAGATTTCGGTCACCGAGTTGGCCAAGGGTCTGCCGGAACAACCGGAAAGTTTGCAGCTGATTCCGGCAGAGACATCGACCTTAGTTCCGGCATTTCTGCGCACCCAGGAACTTTCGGGCGCACAGAGAGGAACGGCCGTGCATCGATTTATGGCCTACGCCGACTTAAGCCAAGACCCCGAAGAACAAGCGCAGCATCTGGTAGAAGAAGGAATCTTAACGGAGGAACAAAAAAACGTTCTGCCGTTCGACCGAATCCGGACATTCCAAAACAGCGATTTATTTGCGCACATGCAAAAGGCACACCGCGTTTTACGCGAGGAACCGTTTTTGGTGCGTGTTCCGGCAAGTTATTACGATGCGACTGTGACCGATGCACATGCAGAAATTTTTCTACAGGGGGCCATTGATGCGTTATGCGAATGGGACGACGGGTACGAATTGATCGATTATAAAACCGATCGAGCCACCGAAGAGCAGCTGCGCGAACGATACCATAAACAGTTGGAATACTATCGGCTGGCTGTTGAAAAGACCTTTGAAAAACCGGTCCGAAAAATGTTTTTATGGTCTTTCTGGCTACAGCGCGCGATCGACCTTGACAATCCGCCGAATAAATGATAGAATAAAAAAACATGAAATAAAAGGAGATTTTATATGAAAATATATGCGTCCGTCTTTGTGACAAAAGTGGCAAAACCCATGCAAAATGCCGAAAAAATGATTGAAATTATGCAAAAGAATGAAGCGGATATTTATCTGTTCCCCGCTTATTGTCTGACGGGGGTAAGCTGCAGCGACCTGGTTCATTTCCAATCCTTTGCCAACGAAACCAACGAAGCGCTGGACTGTCTGTGCGAGTATTCCGAAAACGAGCACAAATGTATCGTTACGGCCGTTGCCGGATATGAAAATATCATTATTCGAGACGGCGACCTGATTCAAAAAGGAAGCACAACTATAGACGGCAAAAAAATCATTGTTGCCGAGTCGGGAGATGAGAACGGCGGAGATATCCTGCTTCTGCCCACAGCAATGGCCGGATATCCGTGCATTCAAAACGATATTATTGAATTTTGCGCAGAATCTTCTAAAACCCGCAAATGCGTGATCGCCGTGGCAAACCAAGGCTTTGGCGAAAGCAGCGCCGACAACGTTTATAAAGGCTTTGCCGGCATTTTCAACCGCGGAATTATCGTGGATTTTAAAGGGCAGGAAGCCCCGGAGGAGATTGCCGCAAAAGCAGATTCCGAACAGCAGACCGGCTTGATCTATACCCGTCCCAACCGCGGCGAAGAACGGTTTCCTTACTATGGAAAAAATGAACCGACTAGATATCTCAACGAATTATTTTTATTGCAGGTTCAGGCTCTGTACACACGGATTCAAGGCAGCCAAAAGCAACATTTGGTTCTCGAGTTAGACGGACAGGCCTCCAGCGCGGTCGCGCTGTTGGTTTCCGTACAAGCCATGAAAATGTGTGAATTGGATCCGAAGCAGATCTTTGCGGTTTGTATTAGCGATTCGGAGTCTGCCGCAGTCCAGAATAAAGAGCTGGCCGAAGCGCTGGGTGTAACACATCTGTCCATCAATCCGATCCGCGCGCTGGACGCGATCCTGTACACTGCAGATATGCAACAAGCCTCCCAGCAAACGGCCGAAGGCTGCATGCAGCGGCTGCACACACAAATTCTGCAAGACCTTGCACAGCAACACGACGCACTGCTTGTCGGCTCGGCAGATTTGACGGATATTGCATTGGGCTCGACCGTGTTCGGCGGCATTTTTGCACGAGATTATAACGTGAACGCCTCGGTACCTAAAACCGTTTTAAATGAACAACTTAAGTTGCAGGCCGAAAAATATCCGCAGGCTAAATCAGCCCTGACCGCAATCGCAGAAGCTTCTGCCGGCCGCATTCAGGAAAATGCTGAAGACCTGATCGACTTTGCTTTGTTTTTCTTTGCCAAACGGCACACATCCTACAGCGATATCAAAAATTACTGTCTGGCCGTATTTGAGGAACTGGACGAAGATGAAATCGTCGAAGCTCTGGATCGGTTCTTGAGGCAATATAAACAAAATCAAGCCAAGCGCTCGACCGTTTATGAAGGTGCGAACCTGATCGGGTTCAAACTGCCTTATTTCCCGGCAGATATCGATTATGATTTGATTTAAAACCTTTTCCACTCTGCATTTTTAACAGACATCTAAAAAGTCCCGGCATGCAACAGCATACCGGGACTTTTTTCTATACGCTTTATTTTTTCCGCCATTCCATTAATCAGTCAAGTAGAATGTAATCCGAAAAGGAGTCTCTGCCGTGGTATAAAACATCCCTTCCGGGAACAGGTCATCAATGATCGGGATATCAAAAAGGCGGCCCTCCTCGATCAACTGCGTGATTGCTTTTTGCTGTTCAGCCTGTGAGGCAAAACAAACTTCTGCAACCTCCGCCTGCTGCGCAACGGCGGTTTCAATGATCTGTCTGACCGTCTCAAACTGATAGGATTCTAAATACAACCCTTTCCGGACAAAATAATTGCATGCTTCAGCCTCGCAAACCGGCAAATCCTGTCCGTCCGTGATCGTATGATCCCGCAAAATTTGTTCGGTAGTGAGTCCAAAATAATCATGATATACATAATCGTCCGACTCTCCGTCTTCAAAAACCGGATCGTCCCACGTCACGTCAATATGGTATGGGTTGCCTTCTAAATACACGATATTCCAAATATGTTCTTCTGTTCCCTTCTCGGAAATCCCCTGCCCCAGCACATAAACACTCTCGATTCCGACCTGGGTCAACAAATATTGATAGGCTTTCGCATACCCGCTGCAAACAGCTTTTTGATTGATAAAAACGCCGTAAATGGACGAGGCGTCAGCAGCTTGTTCCGTTTGCTGCTGCTGGGTAATATGATCCGAAGCCTCCGAGTCATATTCTACAGTCTGTACCAGATAATCGTGTAAAAACAAAGCTTTTTCAAATTCGTCCGGCAATGCCGAAGCCTCAGAGACTAACGCCGAAACCTGGGCATCGATTTGCGTCTGTATCTGGGAAATCTCTTCCGGCGCTACCACATAATCCGGGCAAAAAGACGCAACGCTCCCGTCGTCATAAACATGAATCGTATAAGAATCCGCAACCCAAAAATATTCCGGATGATCGTCGAGCAAGGACCGATAGGTCTCGGTGACCTCCTGCTCCGAATGCGCCGATAAAAACGGGATTTGTTCCTGGCTGTCCAGTACACCCTCCTGCAAAATCTCATAAACAGACCGGTCATCGGTCAGCCTTTCGGGTTCCGAAAAAATCCACTCCGAAACTTGCTCCGGAAGACTGCATGCGCACAAGGACAAAACCAGAACAATCAGCATCCCTGCCGCAAAAATTCTCTTTCTCATACAAAACAACCCCATAAATCCATTCTTCACTACCTGGCTTCTTCTGTTGTCCTCCCGCCTACATGCGTTCCGACTGCCTTAGGCAAATTGTCGCAACTTTGCTTCAGTATAATATATTATCCTCTAAAAGTCAAGATGCGCTCTGCCGAAGGGCAGAGCGCAAATCTGTTCCGTGCTATTTTTCAATTAAGAACAAAGATGGTCTTTCTGAAACAACTGAACCAAGAGCTTAGCCGCCTGCTGCGTATCGGCAGGGTTGCCAAAAGAAGAAAACCGGAAATATCCTTTTCCGCAATCACCAAAACCTTCTCCCGGAGTGCCAACAACCTGGATATTCTGCAACAAGTAATCAAACATTTCCCAGCCTGTCATTTCATTGGGACATTTCATCCAAACATACGGTGCATTCTTTCCGCCGCAATACCAAATGCCCAGTTCATCCAGAGCCTGCATCAAACAGGCTGCATTTTTTTTGTATACTTGGATGTTTTCAAAAATTTGTTTTTGTCCTTCTTCCGTAAAAACAGCCTGCGCGCCGCGCTGAATAATATAAGAGACGCCGTTTGTTTTAGTGGTTCGATTGCGAATCCACATTTCTTGCAGCCGCATGCCGCTGCGAACCAAATCTTTCGGAATCACCGTATATCCCAGCCGCGTTCCGGTAAAGCCTGCCGTTTTAGATAAAGAACAAATCTCTATGGCACACGTGCGGGCACCGGGAATTTCAAAAATGCTGTGCGGGACCGCAGGGTCTTCAATAAACGCCTCGTAAGCCGCGTCAAAAAGAATCACCGCGCCGATTTTATTGGCATAATCTACCCACTGCTGCAATTTTTCACGATCAAAAACAGCGCCGGTGGGATTATTGGGAGAACAAATATACAAGATGTCGGCTTGCAGACCATCCTCCGGAACCGGGAGAAACCCATTTTCACGGCCGCTTGCAAGATGGATGATTTTTCTGCCGGCAATGATGTTAGCGTCCACATATGCCGGATAAGCCGGTTCAATGACCAATGCCGCGCTGCCCGGATCAAACAAATCCAAAATATCGCCCAACTCGTCGCTGGCACCGCTGGAAACAAAAACTTCGTCCTCCGACAGGTCAACGCCTCTTTTTTGATAATGCGCCGCAATCGTCTGCCGTAAAAACGGAGCCCCGCACTCCGGCATATATCCATGAAACGTTTCTGCCGAGGCCTGATCATCTACCGCAGCATGCAACGCAGCAATCACGGCATCGCACAACGGCAACGAGACGTCTCCAATGCCCAAACGGTACAAATGCGCATTCGGATGCTGCTGCAAATACGCATTGGTTTTTTGCGCAATATGATAAAACAAATAAGAATCTTTTAATTGCCCATAATGTAAATTAGGCGTTAACATCAACCGTCTCTCCTTCATAGATTGTTTCTGCCGGGCCTGTCATCGTCACCGAACCGTCCGGGGCGATTTGAATCTGAAGCGTGCCTCCGTCCAAAATCACCGAAACCGGCTCGTTTTGACGGCAGTACCCTTTTTTCACCGCGGCCGCCGCGCTGGCGCAGGCGCCCGTTCCGCAGGCCATCGTCACGCCGCTTCCACGCTCCCACACACGCATCCGCAGCGTATGCTCATCTATAACTTCAACAAATTCAACGTTGACGCCGCCGGGAAACTGCTCGTGATGTTCCAGCTGCGGCCCCAGCGTGGTCAACGGCGCCTGCTGCGCGGACGGCACAAACAAAACCGCATGCGGATTACCGACAGAAACCGGCGTACAAACCACCGTTTGGCCGGCAACCTCCAAAGACAAATCCTCCGAAACAACGGCGGTTCCCATATCCACACAAACCGATTTTACCACCCCGCCCGATACCTGTAAATCTAAGGTTCGAATACCGGACAGCGTTTCAATCGTTAAATGTTTTTTGTCTGTATATCCTTTATCATAAACATACTTGCCCACACAGCGAATGCCGTTGCCGCACATTTTAGCCTCGCTGCCGTCGGCGTTAAAAATACGCATTTTAAAATCCGCAACTTCAGACGGACTGATCCAAATCATGCCGTCCGAACCGGCTCCGAAATGACGGTCCGACAACCGAACCGACAACGGCCCCGGATCCACCGGCTGACCATACACATATAAATAATCATTCCCAAGCCCGTGCATCTTTGTAAAATGCATGTAAACACACCTCCGCTTTATGCATCAATGGTAGAAATACCAATCGTGGTTTCCTCCAATACATCCAAAAGAACTTTTACCGTATCCAATGCGGTCAGTACGGTAATATTATTTTCGATCGCGCAACGCCGAATTGCCGCGCCGTCTTCATAGTGAACGCCCGACAAAATGGCTCGCGTATTGATCACGTAACTGACATAACCGGCACGAATGGCATCCAAAATTTCTTCGCTGCCTTCGCTGAGTTTTCGCAGAATGCGCGTACGGATCCCGTGTTCTTTTAAAAACATCGCCGTACCGACGGTTGCTTCAATATTAAAGCCCATATCATAAAACCGCCGAACCAGAGGCAGCGCCTCCTGTTTATCTTCATCGGCTAAAGTCACCACCACGGTTCCATAATTCTGTAATCGGATTCCGGACGCGATCAGCGCTTTGTACATGGCCCGGTGCAGTTTGTCATCATACCCGATTGCTTCCCCGGTGGACTTCATTTCCGGAGAAAGATATGCATCCATTCCGTGCAGTTTTGAGAATGAAAATGCCGGAACCTTGACATACCACCGCTTCTTTTCACCCGGATATAATTCCGTAATTCCCTGCTCCGGAAGAGATACGCCCAAGATGGCAAGCGTTGCAATATCCGCTAAACTGTACCCGGTGGCTTTGGATAAAAACGGAACCGTCCGGGACGAACGGGGATTGACCTCGATGATAAATACCTGATCGGATTCATCGACGATAAATTGAATATTAAACAGTCCGATAATCCCAATGCCAATCCCTAATTTTTTGGTATAATCCAAAATGGTGGCTTTGACCTTGTCCGAGATACTGAAAGAAGGATAAACGCTGATAGAGTCTCCGGAATGAACGCCCGTGCGCTCTACCAATTCCATAATTCCCGGAACAAATACGTTTTTGCCGTCACAGATCGCGTCAACTTCTACTTCTTTGCCTCGAATATACTTATCCACCAAAACCGGTTTGTCTACCCCGACTTCAACAGCTGTTTTTAAATAGCGCCGCAGATGTTCTTCCTTGGCCACGATCTGCATCGCACGTCCGCCCAACACAAAACTCGGTCGAACCAAAACGGGATACCCGATTTGCGCCGCGGCCGCAACGCCGGCCTCAATATCTGTAACTGCCTGGCCTTTCGGCTGTGGGATGCCCAGTTGAACCAACAATTTTTCAAACAAATCCCGGTTTTCTGCCCGATCAATCGCGTCGCAGTCCGTGCCGATGATCCGTACGCCGCGATCCCGCAGCGGTCCGGCCAAGTTGATCGCCGTCTGTCCGCCTAATGTGGCGATAACGCCTTCGGGCTTTTCCAGTTCGATGATGTTCATCACATCTTCCACACAAAGAGGCTCAAAATACAATTTGTCCGAAGTGGTATAATCGGTGGAAACCGTTTCGGGATTGTTGTTGATGATAATTGCCTCATACCCGGCGTTTTTAATGGTTTTAACTGCGTGCACCGTTGAATAATCAAACTCAACGCCCTGGCCAATACGAATTGGTCCGGAACCGAGCACGATCACCTTTTTCTTCGAAGAAATTTCCGACTCGTTCTCTTCCTCATACGTTGCGTAGAAATACGGAACATAACTGTCAAACTCCGAGGCGCACGTATCAATCATTTTATACACCGGCACAATCCCGGCTTTTTTCCGCATCTCAAAAACAGAAACTTCATCCATGTTCCACAACACCGCAATCTCTTGGTCGGAAAAGCCCATTTTCTTTGCGGCGCGCAGTACTTCGAGGTTTTGCGGATTTTGTTTCAATTCGGCTTCTTGATCCACTATATTTTTCAGTTTTCGGATAAACAGCATATCCATTTTTGTAATGCTGCAAATCCGGCCTGGGTCACAGCCCCGGCGTAAAAGTTCCGCAATCGCATAAATTCGGTCATCGGTCCCGATTCGGATATAGTCCAGCAACTCCGGCTCACTTTGGCTGTCAAACTTTGCATGATACAAATGGAATCGACCGGTTTCCAAGGAGCGGATTGCTTTGAGCAAACTTTCTTCCAGCGTTCTGCCGACGCTCATGACTTCTCCGGTGGCTTTCATCTGCGTGCCCAAACTCTGATTGGCGTCCGCAAACTTATCAAACGGAAAACGCGGCATTTTCGTCACCACATAGTCCAGCGCCGGTTCAAAACAGGCCGGCGTATTGGCAAGCTGGATTTCATCCAGCGTCATTCCGACCCCGATCTTTGCAGACACGCGCGCAATCGGATATCCGCTGGCCTTTGAAGCCAGAGCCGAAGACCGCGAAACACGCGGGTTTACTTCGATCAAATAATATTGGAAAGAATACGGATCCAGTGCAAATTGGACATTGCATCCACCTTCAATTTTCAGCGCGCGGATAATTTTGAGCGCACTGTCACGCAGCATTTGATACTCTTTATTCGTCAACGTCTGAGACGGACATACCACAATAGAATCCCCGGTATGGATCCCGACCGGGTCGATATTTTCCATATTACAAACGGTAATGGCAGTATCATTGGCATCTCGAATGACTTCATATTCAATTTCTTTATAACCACGAATACTTTTTTCTACCAATACCTGATGAACGGGAGAAGCGTAGAGCGCATTCTTTAACAATTCTGCACATTCCTGTTCATCGTCGGCAAAACCGCCGCCGGTACCTCCCAGCGTAAATGCCGGCCGAAGTACCACCGGGTATCCGATCTGTTGGGCTATTCGCAGACCGTCCTCTACCGACTCCGCAATATCGGACGGCAAAACAGGTTCGCCCAAACTCTGACAAAGTTCCTTAAACTGTTCCCGGTCCTCTGCACGTTCAATACTTTCGCTGCTGGTGCCCAAAAGCTGGGTACGGCATTCGGCCAAAATCCCTTTCTTTTCCAGCTGCATAGCAAGATTCAACCCGGTCTGTCCACCGATTCCGGGCAAAATGGCGTCCGGGCGTTCATATCGAACAATCTTGGCAATATATTCCAGCGTAAGCGGTTCCATGTACACTTTATCGGCAATCGAAGTATCCGTCATGATCGTGGCCGGGTTCGAATTGCACAAAACGACTTCATAGCCTTCTTCTTTTAACGCAAGACAAGCCTGCGTCCCGGCGTAGTCAAACTCTGCGGCCTGGCCAATAACAATCGGGCCGGAACCGATGACCAACACCTTTTTAATATCTGTTCGTTTCGGCATGTTTTTTCCCCTCCTTGATCCAATTCAAAAAACGATCAAACAAATACGCGCTGTCCTGCGGGCCGGGCGCACTCTCCGGATGATACTGCACGCTAAAAGCGCGATCCCGATCACAGCAAACGCCCTCAACGGTTTGATCCAGTAAATTGATATGTGTAACGGTTAAGTCCGTGGCATCAAGGCTCTTCAAATCCACCG
The DNA here is from genome assembly GCA_014872655.1 of Clostridia bacterium. Taxonomy (GTDB): domain Bacteria; phylum Bacillota; class Clostridia; order Oscillospirales; family UBA644; genus UBA644. Next base: position 4,072 of record WHHJ01000027.1, on the reverse strand, counting down.
CATAGGAATGATTTTGAGAGGTGATTTCGATCCGGCCGGTCTGTAAATCCCGTACCGGATGATTGCCGCCGCGATGTCCGAACTTTAACTTATACGTTTTTGCACCATAAGCCAAGGAAAGAATTTGATGGCCTAAACAAATGCCGAATATCGGATATTTTCCGCGCAGTTGCCGGACGGTCTCGATCACTTCTTGCACGTCGGCGGGGTCTCCCGGGCCATTGGATAAAAAGACGCCGTCGGGGCTCAGTTTTTCAATCTCTTCGGCAGAAGTGTTCCACGGCACCGCCGTAACCGAACAGCCTCTGGCATTTAATTGCCTGACGATATTATGTTTCATGCCGCAGTCAATGGCGACAATATGATATTTCTCATTTTTGACCGGCGCGTACCAGGTCGTATGGCAACTTACCTGCGCAACAACGTCTCGAGGAATGTCCGTACGGCGTAAAATCTCAAGCCCCTGCTGTTGTGTTGTTGTGATGTCGGTCATCAACACTTTCCGGCTCCCGTAATCCCGAATCGAACGGGTTAATTTACGCGTATCCACTCCATATATCCCCGGAATATGATATTTCTTCATCACTTCATCCAGCGTGGCCGCATTTCTAAAATTAGACGGAAAATCATTATATTCCCGAACAATCAATCCGCCGATGACCGGGGTTCCCGTTTCATAGTCGTCCTCCGCCGTTCCGTAATTGCCGATCAACGGATACGTCATCACCACAGCTTGGCAGGCATAAGACGGGTCCGAAACAATTTCCTGATATCCCACCATCGAAGTGTTAAAGACAATCTCACAAACACGGTCTGACAAATCCCCAAAGCCATAGCCCGGATATTCGCTGCCGTCTTCCAGAATTATTTTTCTGTTGTACGCAAGTACCATTCTTTTTCCGATTCCTTTCTGTTTTGGTTGTTGTTTGTTCATTTACCGGTAAATTGGAAGGAAACAAAAATACTCTATTTCCCACTGTCCCCGTAATTGGACAAAACACGCGCAGACGGATCGTTTACGTCACAGCCTTCCCACTCTTTATTTGGCATCCAGAACCCTGCGATCATTTGGCTTTGTCCCGGATAATAGGATTCAAAAATCTCGCGATAGAGCAGAGACTCTTTTGTAAACGGCTGCGCATATGTATATTGTACTCTTTTTTCTTCAAATTGGCAATCGGTATAACAGTTTTGTGCGTAATTTTTCAGATAATCCACCATCGAATGTCCTACCGCGTCAGAAAAAGCCGCTTTTTCACGGTATAAAATTTCGTTAGGCAAGTAATCTCCTTCAAAAGCCCGGCGAAGCAAGTATTTTCCTTTGCCGTACTTGTTCATCTTCATCTCCGGATCGATAGACATAACGTATCGAACAAACTCCAAGTCCCCAAACGGGACGCGCGCCTCCATAGAATTGACCGAAATACACCGATCTGCCCGCAGCACATCGTACATATGTAATTCCCGAATCCGCTTCTGCGACTCTTTTTGAAACGCCTCTGCGCTGGGCGCAAAATCCGTATACTTGTACCCGAACAATTCATCGGAGATCTCTCCGGTCAACAGCACCCGGATATCTGTGTTTTCATGAATCGCCTTGCAAACCAGATACATCCCGATACTGGCACGAATCGTTGTAATGTCATACGTGCCGAGAATTTTGATCACCGTTTGTAAACTGTCCAATACATCTTGTTTTGAAATAATGACCTCGGTGTGATCGCTTCCGATATAATCGGCTGTCTGGCGCGCATATTTTAAATCGATCGCATCTTCGGACATTCCGATGGCAAAAGTTCGGATCGGTTTATCGCTTTTCTTGGCGGCGATCGAGCAAACTAATGAAGAATCCAGTCCACCGGAAAGCAGAAAGCCCACTTTCGCATCTGCGATCAGTCGTTTTTCTACCCCCGCAATCAGTTTTTCACGAATATTGCGGCAAACAGTATCTAAATCATCATAACAAACTTCTTCCACCGCCGCAGGGTCGCGATAGCAGAAAAACTGTCCGCCTTTAAAATAATGCCCCGGAGGGAACGGCAGAATCTCTTCCGCCAAGCCCACTAAGTTTTTAGGTTCGCTGGCAAAAAGGAAAACACCTTTTTCGTCCTGGCCGTAATACAGCGGCCGAATTCCGATCGGATCTCTTGCCGCGATATATTCCTGCTGTTCGGCATCGTAAAGAATACAGGCAAATTCTGCGTCCAGCATCGCAAACATATCGGTTCCGTATTTCCGGTACATCGGCAGCAGAATCTCACAATCCGACTCGCTGACAAACGTATATTCGCTGGCTAATTGCTCTCGCAGTTTTTTAAAGCCGTAAATTTCCCCGTTACAAACAACATAACTGCCGTCTAGCTCAAACGGCTGCATGCCTTGGGGATGCAGCCCCATAATGGCAAGGCGATGAAAGCCTAACAATCCTTTCCCGGTATCAACGACTCGACTGTCGTCCGGACCGCGGGAGATCGTCTGGTCAAAACAGGTTTGAAACTTTTCACGATCGGCTCCGCTGTCACAGTATCCCATAATAGAACACATCATTCATTCCTCCGTATCCATGATTTCAGCAAATCATAGGGCGAGCGCTGTAACCCGCGGTACCACCTACGTTTTTTCTTTTCAGCTTCTGACAAAGCCGTGTCAACTAACGTATGACGCAACGGCGCACCTACTGAGTTGCCTGTTCGGATTGCAGCTCGAAAAGGGTTTTTCAGGCAGACTCTGCGATACGGATCTCACCGTCCCGTACTCTCTGGGCGCGATTTTCTGCCCTACTCATCTTTTCTCAAACGCTTTTGGGTTATTCTGTTTTATACTCTCTTATTTTACGCCAAACAGCAAATCTCCGTAAGTCGGAAACGGCCAATACTTCTTCGCCGTCAGCGTCTCCGCTTCATCACAGGCCAGCCGCAGTTCTCCCATCCCCGAAAGCAAGGTGTCCCGAATGATCTGAGACTGCTGCAAAACTGACTCAGCCGATTTGACCTGGATCAACATTTGCTCCAGCGCCTCGATCTTCTGTGCAATACGATCCGTCAGTTCCGAAAGCTTTCTGACCAAACGCTGTTCGTATGTGCAGGCCAGATCCGATGCAATACTGCGTTTGACCGAAGCCGATTTTGCAATCTCCGCACAATACGCCTCTACGGCGGGCAAGATTTCTTTTTGAGCCATATCGGTCATGGTGTTGGCTTCGATTAAAACCGTTTTGCAATAATTATCAAGCGTGATTTCACATCTGGACCGCAGTTCGGCTTCGGAATAAACGCCGTGTGCCGTCAGCATCTGCACATTTTTCTGATCCAAAAGATGCGGTACGCAGTCCGGCGTTGTCCGATAATCCAACAACCCTCTTTTTTGCGTTGCTTCCTGCACCCAGGTCTCGTCGTATCCGTTTCCGTTAAAGATGATCCGCTTGTGGTCACGAATCGTCTTTTTGATCATTTCATGCAGCGCGGTCTCGAAATCCTCCGCCTTTTCCAGCCGATCGGCATAGATCTTTAAACTTTCTGCCACAGCACTGTTCAACATAATGTTTGCACAGGCAATGCTGTTGGAAGAACCTAACATACGAAATTCAAATTTGTTTCCGGTAAAGGCAAACGGCGAAGTCCGGTTACGGTCCGTGGTGTCCCGCGGGAACTTCGGCAACACATCAACGCCCAACTTCATTGTCGTTTTGCGGGATCCGTTATAAGGGGTATCGTTTTCAATCGCGTCCAACACAGCGGTCAGTTCGTCTCCCAAAAATACAGAGACGACAGCTGGCGGAGCCTCATTAGCGCCCAACCGATGATCGTTACCGGCCGTTGCAACCGAGATCCGCAGCAAATCCTGATAATCGTCCACCGCTTTTAACACCGCACACAAGAACAACAGGAACTGCGCATTTTCATACGGCGTTTCGCCGGGAGACAACAGGTTTACGCCCGTATCGGTAGCCATCGACCAGTTATTATGTTTTCCGCTTCCGTTTACGCCCGCAAACGGCTTTTCGTGCAGCAGACAGACCACCCCGTGCCGCGCCGCTACTTTCTGCATGATTTCCATGGTCAGCTGGTTGTGG
>WHHJ01000026.1 GCA_014872655.1 Clostridia bacterium | reverse complement strand
CCATTTGAATGGTTAAAAAAATCTATTTTAAAATTAGTTTTAAGAGGCATTATTAATGGCTTGTTTAGAAAGGTTGGTTTTTCTTTTTTATTTTAACTTTTGATTGATAGTTTGTTTTATTCTTATTTGAAAATAGCAACTTGGTGTTTTCTGCGGAAGTTATAGATTGCAATTTATTTTAGATAGAATATAAATAAAAAAGAGCAGCAAAGCTGCTCTTTTTGCATTTTTTATTTGCCAAAATATCTGTCGTACAATCCTTTAAAGGCTTTGCCGTGGCGTGCTTCGTCGCGAGCCATTTCGTGAACGGTATCATGGATAGCATCTAAATTAGCGGCTTTTGCACGTTTTGCCAGATCTGTCTTGCCAGCCGTTGCTCCGTTTTCAGCTTCAATGCGCATTTCGAGGTTCTTTTTGGTGGAGTCTGTGATGACTTCGCCCAATAACTCTGCAAATTTAGCAGCGTGCTCAGCCTCTTCGTATGCTGCCTTTTCATAATACATGCCAATTTCGGGATATCCTTCGCGATGGGCAACCCGTGCCATTGCCAAATACATACCGACTTCAGTGCATTCGCCGTTAAAGTTTGCGCGGAGATCTTCCATGATATCTTCGCTGGAACCTTGTGCAACGCCTACAACATGTTCTGCGGCCCAAGACAATTCGCTGTCCTGTTTAATAAATTTTTCAGCGGGAGCACCGCAAACCGGACATTTCTCGGGAGCTGCATCTCCTTCATAAACATAACCACATACAGAACAAACAAATTTCATATTACATACCTCCTGAATTTCTTTAGATTACGTGTGTATTATAGCATAGTTTCTGATCGATGTCAACGACAATTGCCACAACTGAAAAAAAGAAAAAATTTCTATAAATTTGTCGTTTTGTAAGGACGCGTTTCGACGGGATTTTCTGTTGAAGTAGTGTAAAATAACTTTTGATGGAGGTGTTTTCATGTTTGATTATGAAGTGGAAAACGGAATATTAAAAATTTTTTTATGTGGCGAAGTGGATCATCATCACGCGGCTGAGATTCGGACATGTGTGGACGAGCTGATTGATCGATTCCTGCCTAAGACGGTAATACTGGATTTTGAACATGTCTCTTTTTGTGACAGCAGTGGAATTGCTATTGTGTTAGGACGATATAAAAAAATGCAATCTTTAGGTAGCGATCTTTTTCTTTCCGGTTTGTCCGGACAAACTTTAACAATTTTTCAGCTTGCCAATATCGAAAAAATTGTAAAAATCTTACAGGAGGAAAAATAAATGGAAGTACAAAATCAAATGGAAGTATCTTTCCCCAGTAAATCCAGTAACGAGGGCTTTGCACGGATGTGTGTTGCGGCTTTTGTCGCACAGCTCGATCCTACGGTGGAAGAATTGTCTGAAATCAAAACGGCTGTGTCGGAAGCGGTTACAAACTGCATTGTTCACGGATACAGTAACGCGATTGGAATCATAAAAATGAAAACGAGCGTGTTGGAAAACGGCGTAGTAAGAATTGTGATTCGCGATAAAGGCCGCGGAATAGAAAACGTTCAGCAGGCTATGGAGCCTTGTTATAGTACCGGCGGGGAAGACCGTGCAGGTATGGGATTTACGATTATGGAGAGCTTTATGGATAAAGTGAAAGTAAAATCGGTTCCCGGAAAAGGAACGACCGTGACCTTGGAACGTCGTATTATCAAACGGAGTTAAACATGGACGCCACTTTACATATGATTCGTCAGGCACATGACGGAAATACGGGTGTTGAAGAGCGGTTGATTGAACAAAATATCGGATTGGTTCACAGTATTGCAAAACGATTTGTTTACAGTGGAATTGATTATGAAGATCTGGTTCAAATCGGTAGTTTGGGGTTGTTAAAAGCTATCCGGAATTTTGATGTGGACCGTGGTGTAATGCTTTCGACGTATGCGGTTCCGATGATTATCGGAGAAATTCGGAAATATTTGCGGGATGACGGAGCTGTCAAAGTGAGCCGCACCATTCGCGAACAGTATATTCGTTTACGTAGAATGTCGCAGCAGATACAGTTGCAAACAGAGCGGGATCCCACAGTGTCTGAACTTGCACAGGCATGTGGGCTTTCCGAAGAAGAAGTGGTGTTGGCTTTGGATGCGGGTGCCAGTCCGGTTTCGTTAGATGAGACGGTGAATGAGGACGGGGATGTAGCTCGCTCAGAACTGGTTTGTGCCCCCGAGCATTTAAGCAGTGTGGAGCGAATTGCATTGAAAGATGTGATTAACGCACTGCCACCGAAAGACAGAGCGTTGATTACTTTGAGATATTTTTGTGAAAAGACGCAACAACAAACGGCACTACAGCTTGGAATGACCCAGGTGCAGGTTTCCAGAAGAGAAAAAAAGATCTTGGAAAAATTGCGGACCGGGTTGTCCTAGTTCTTTTGTTTTAGATAAATGCTCAATAGGGTATTGACAACCTTGGTTTTTTGTGATAAAATAACTGCATTGAATTGACGTGGAGAGGTGTCCGAGCGGTTTAAGGAGCTGGTCTTGAAAACCAGTGACTCGCAAGAGCCAAGAGTTCGAATCTCTTCCTCTCCGCCAGCATGGCGCTGAACTTATCTGAAGTTTAGCGTCATTTTTTTTATTTTATTTTTCAAGAAATAACCGGATGCATTTTTAGTTTTTTTCAGACAATTGTTTGCTCTTTAGCAGAACGTTAGGATAACGTTTGGAGGTTCATTGGGATAATGGATGATTATGTCGAAGTGTAAAGGACTTTGTCAATATGAAAATAGAGATTCTGTTTTGTGTGTAGAAGTTTTCTATAAAAATAATAAAAACTAAAAAATTTTAGAGGAATTCTATTGACAGGACTAACTTTTTATGATAGAATACTTACTGTTATCTGCTTTATATTTATGGAGAAGTACCCAAGCTGGTGAAGGGGCTCCCCTGCTAAGGGAGTAGGTCAAGAAATTGGCGCACGAGTTCGAATCTCGTCTTCTCCGCCATGATGGAGTCTGAGCACTGTTGTGCTTAGACTCTTTTCTTTTATTTAGTGTGCGCTTTTATTAGGAAAGATGTTGTTCTATTTCCAGGTATAGCGCGTTAAGCAGGTTTATATCAGAATTTTGGATTTAGTGTTAACAAAACAGTTTGGCAAGGAAGATGCTGACGTGTTGCAATTATTTTTTGCGAGATGCCAGCATCTTTATATTTGGATATTGTGGGGAAACATTTAGCTGAGGGATTGGCTGCAAAATTGATTTTGAATCATTGGGTACATTGTTGCATCTTTTTTCAAAATATGATATAGTTAAAATAATAAAGGCGGCTTGAATGAAAAGGTTAGAGGTAGGGTATATGAAAATATTAAGAAGGGTGTTTTTCAGTTTTGTTGCGTTGGCGTGCGCGAATCTGTTTTTGGTGATCCGTTTACTGCCGGAGCGGTTATTATCTTGGAGATCGGTTGTAGTTTGGGGGGTATTGTTTGCTTTGCTGACGGCGGCATTGCTGTGGATGGTGTGCCGGCCACAGCGTAAAACATGGCCGACAAAAAGGATTCAGACGCTTTCGGACGGGTATGAACTTTTGTTGTATTTTCTGGTGAGTGTTACGCCGACTACGGTTTTGCAGTTGGTATATACGTGTGTAACGTTTCAAAATTTATTTTCCGGCAAAGTAGAGTCTGTGATACAGACTTTGATGTTTTGGATGCTGGAGATCTTGATTGCCGTTGTTTACGAGTCGGTTGTATTTTGGAGCGGGATGATCCGGTTGTATGTTGCTTCGGTTCAGTTAGGGCTTAAGCATCGCGTTTTGGGTGCTGTTTGCGGTTGGATTTTGGGGTTGAATATTTACTATTTGGTCAAAATGCTGCGAATTGTAAAAACAGAAATAGAACAGGAGACAGAAAAGTTTTATTTGAATGAGGCACGCGCTGAGCAGTCTTTCTGTAAGACAAGATATCCGTTGTTATTGGTTCATGGTGTATTTTTTCGCGATTCTCGCTATTTAAATTATTGGGGTAGGATCAGCTCGGAACTGCAAAAAAACGGCGCTACGATTTTTTACGGAAATCAGCAATCGGCAGCTTCTGTAGCGGACAGCGGCAAGGAATTGGCGGAGCGCATTGTTCAAATCGTTCAGCAAACGGGATGTGAGAAAGTAAACATTATCGCGCATTCAAAGGGCGGATTGGATTGCCGTGCGGCGATTTCCCATTTTGGTGCGGCACCGTATGTGGCCAGTCTGACAACTATCAATACTCCCCATCGAGGATGTCTTTTTGCCGATTACTTACTGAACAAGATTCCGCAGAAAACGCGTGAAACGACAGCGCTTTTTTATAATACTGCATTAAAGAAATTTGGAGATCCCTCTCCGGATTTTCTGTCTGCGGTTTCTGATTTGACAGCAGCGTCCTGTGAGGCTCGTAACGGGACCACTCCGGATGCAGAGGGGGTCTTGTATCAAAGCGTGATGTCTTACTGTAAAAAGGCAAGAAGCGGAAAATTTCCGTTGAATGTGAGTTATCCGCTTGTAAAACATTTTGACGGAAAAAATGACGGGCTGGTGGCTGTGCAGTCGGCGCAATGGGGAGAGCGGTTTGTTTTGGTGGAACCTAAAGCTTCACGGGGGATTTCGCATGCGGACATGATCGATTTGAATCGGGAAAATATTCCGGGGTTTGACGTGCGGGAGTTTTATGTTTCGCTAGTTTCGGATTTAAAGGAAAAAGGGTATTGAGAGAGAACAGTTTTTGATTTTGCCCTGGTAGACGCTTATAGCGTTATAACTTATAGGGTTTTGGATAAAAAGGATAAACAGTTTTAAAATTTGTGTTCAATGATGGCCTTATTGCTGTAATTTATTGCGATGCCCGTTTCTTGGTGCGCATGGTAGAATATTGATGGAGTGGGTGCATTAAAAAAAGGTATCAGAGCAATCGGAAAATGCTCCTTTGTTTGTCCCTAGAGCCTGTGTTATTTATTGGATAAGACCCGGACAGGAAATTTACCTGTCCGGGTCTTATGTGTATATGGGTAAATGAAAAAGTCCGTGGTGGTAATGGAGTTGCCGGTGCCATATATCCTCTTGGGAAAGACGGAAGTGTGGGGATTTTCTCGGAAACCGGGAGTGTTTTTTGTGTGGGTGGCGTCTGTTACAGTTCTCGCTTTTGGTAAAAGTAGATGGACAGATTCCATGAAAGGGCATATAAACCTACAGATAGTCCTGCAATGACAAGCAGGATGATAAAACTGTGTTGGGTTAATGCATTTTGAAAACCAAGGCTGGCAAGCAGAGCGCCGATTGCAGAAAGCAAGCCGATCATGACATAAAAGATAATCCGGCCTTTTTCAGCCCCGAATTTAAAAACAAACGGCAAGAGAAGCGTCGGGCCAATGAGCCCCAGTACCAAAAGCAGAACCGCTATAAACAAGAAATATTCTATGGAAAAAGTTCCATTTGTGATCATGCAGACAGCAAAAGCAGCCAGAGAGATTAAAAACGAAAAGGCTCCGAAAAATAATCCGATGAGGTATTTGGCACTGACAAGCTGTCGTCTTGTATACGGTAAGGTGCCGCTGTATACGGTCCAATGATCCCGTTCATCGTACGAAATCAGAGACATGGGGATAATGCTGGCGATCATGGTAGGGTAGATCCGAAAAAAGAGATTGTCGTTTCCGAAAAAAGATACTACCAAAAACACGCCTACAAGTACTAAGAATGCACGGCAATACCGAATGGACATATACCAATCTTTTAATAATAATCCTTTCATTTCAGGCTCGCTCCTTAATCAAAAAAATAAATAATTCTTCCAGACTGATCGGGTTTACCGGCAGGGTTGTCGGTATTTGGTCGCGTAAAACCAGTGCTTCGGCTCCGTAAGCAGAGATTCTTTTGGCTTTGATGGCAGCAGGATTGAGTTGTAACAGTTGTTCCTGTGGACATTGCAGTAAGCCATATCTTGACAAGAGAAGATCTTTTTCTTCGCATAAAAGAAGTTCTCCTTGATGCAGAAAGGCGATATAGTCACAGATTTTTTCTAAATCACTGATAATGTGGGAGCTGATGAGAATGGAATGGTTTTCATCTCGGGTAAATTCGTTGAATAGGTTGATCACTTCGTCTCGTACAATCGGGTCCAGGCCTGAGGTTGCTTCGTCCAGAATTAATAATTTAGGATGATGTGACAATGCAATGGCAATGCCGAGCTTCATTTTATTGCCTTTGGAAAAATCTTTATAAGGTTTGTTGCGGGGAATGGACAGTTTGTCGAGATAATGGGAAAAAAGCGATTGGTCCCAATTTTCAAAAGTGTGCTTCATGATGTTGCCGACTTGTTTTACTGTTAAGCAGGAAGGAATCCCGACTTCGTCCAATACTACACCGATGTCTTGTTTGGTGAGATGAATATGGTCGGAATTCTTTTTACCCCAAAGGGTAATGGTTCCGCTGTCTAAATGTATCATGTCTAAAATGAGTTTGATCGTGGTGCTTTTCCCGGCTCCGTTTTCTCCGATCAGGCCCATGATACAGCCGCTGGGAAGTGTGAGAGTTAGGTTTTTTAATTGAAAGCGGTCATATCTTTTCGTCGCATTTTTTATTTGAAGTGCGTTCATGATTATTCCTCCAGATAGATTTGAAACATTTCCAGCAACTCTTCCTTGCTTAAGTTACAGGAAGCGCTCAGTTGTATGATTTCTTGTATATGCTGTTCAATTTGCCGAAGCGTCTGTTCTCGAAGCAGTTCCGTGTTCTTGGATGCGACAAAACATCCTTTTGCCGGCAATGTATAGATAAAGCCCTCTCGTTCTAGCTCGTCGTAAGCACGTTTGGTGGTGATGACGCTGATGCGCAGGTCTTTTGCTAAATTTCGAATGGACGGCAGCGCCTGATCTTGTTGTAATGTTCCGGCTATGATTTGATTTTTGATTTGAGAATAAATCTGGTCATAAATGGGAACGTTGTTTTTATTATTGATAATAATATTCAATAGCTCAGCCTCCGATATAACTGTATATATACAGTATATACAGTTTGCGCTGGTTTGTCAATAGGTTTGATAAAATTTTATATAAAAATGTTTTTTGTATCTGTTTTTCAAATATAAAGTGTGAAAAAAATTGGGGGATTGGGGTTTGTGATTGAATTCTCTTGAAAACTTCATATTTATATGGTATAATATTAAGAATTGTATTTAGGATGACGAGGAGGGCGAGTTGTGGAAGATTATAATGTTGCGTTGCTGTGTGATTTTTATGAGTTTACGATGGGCAATGGGTATTTTTTATCCGGGATGAGTGAGGAGAATGCCTGTTTTGATTTGTACTTCCGGCGCGTTCCTGACGGCGGCGGATTTGCGATTGCCGCCGGACTTGCTGATGTAGTGGATTATTTGAGTCATTTACATTTTACTGAGCAGGATATTGCTTTTTTGCGCTCGAAACATTTATTTTGCGAAGAGTTTTTAGAGTATCTGCAGCATTTTGAGTTTTGTTGCGATGTGTTTGCTGTTGAGGAGGGCACGCCGGTGTTTCCGAATGAGCCGCTTGTAACGGTGAGGGGACCTGTGATTCAGGCGCAGATGCTGGAGACGATGTTGCTGTTGATGATCAATCACCAGTCTTTGATCGCGACAAAATCCAACCGGATTGTTCGGGCGGCACAAGGGCGGCCTGTGTTTGAATTCGGTTCGCGCCGGGCGCAGGGAAGTAATGCCGCCGTTTTAGGCGCGCGCGCCTCGTACATTGCGGGATGCAGCGGAACGGCGTGTACGGTTTGCGAACCGTTGTGCGGGATTCCGGCTGTTGGCACGATGGCCCATTCGTGGGTGCAGATGTTTGACAGTGAATGGGATGCTTTTCGGGCCTATGCAACATATTATCCGGATCAGTGTACGTTATTGATTGATACGTTTAATGTGTTAAAGTCGGGTGTTCCCAATGCGATTCGGACCTATGAAGAAGTCCTCAAACCGATGGGAAAACGGTTGGCGGGTGTGCGGATTGATTCGGGCGATATTACGTATTTGACTAATCGTGTGCGTGAGATGCTGGATGAGGCCGGGCTGCAGGATTGTAAGATCTTTGTGTCGAATTCTTTAGATGAATATATTATTCGGGATATTTTGCACCAAGGGGCAAAAGTGGATTATTTCGGCGTTGGGGAACGCTTGATTACTTCCCGCAGTGAGCCCGTTTTTGGCGGCGTGTACAAATTGGTGGCCGTAGAAAAGGATGGGAAATATATTCCTAAAATTAAGTTTTCGGAAAATACGGAGAAGATTACAACGCCAGGGTATAAGAAAGTATATCGGCTTTTTTCTTCAAAAACAGGAAAAATGGTTGCGGATTTGATTGCTTTGCAGGAGGAGCAGATTGATTTTTCTAAACCGATTACGCTTTTTGATCCGGTTCATACATGGAAAAAGAAAACGTTTCAGGATTATACGGTTGAAGAGTTGCTAAAGCCGATTTTTATCGGTGGAAAGTTGGTTTACGAGGTGCCGACAATCGAACAGAGCCGGACATATTGTGCGCAGCAGATCGAAAAGTTGTGGGATGAGGTTCTGCGGTTTGAAAATCCGCAAGAATATTATGTAGATTTATCTTTAAAACTTTGGAATATGAAGCAGTCTCTTTTGCAGGACAGCGGAAAGTGTTGAGTAAGATGAAGTTTGATTTTGGAATGCCGGTTCGTATCGTTTCGACTCCGGACTGTGTGCGGTTGTTTGACGGATACGGCAAGTTGGGCAAAAAATGTGTTATTTTAACGGGAAAACATCTCTATCCCGACAGCCCTGTATTTGCGGATTTATATGAAGGGCTGCAAAACTGCGGCGTTTCGTATGCAATGTTTGCCCAGGTAGAGAATAATCCGTCGTATGAAACGGTTTTAAAAGCCGTCGATTTTATCGCTTCCGAAAAGGCAGAGTTTGTGATCGGCGTAGGCGGCGGATCTTCGATGGATGCGGCAAAAGCCGCCGCATTGCTGGCAGCAAATCCACAGGTTCGCGGCAATGATATTTTTGACTCCAGCCGATTTGGTCATCGGCCGATGCCTCTTCTTTTAATCGGTACCACGGCAGGAACAGGCAGTGAAGTAACGGCGGTCAGCGTGTTGACGACAACGTCAGAGGGTTCTGTGGTAAAGCGTTCCGTAAAAACGCCGTTTAGTTATGCGGATTATGCGCTTTGCGATCCGAAGTATACGTACAGTTTGCCGCAGAAGTTTACGTACTCTACGGCGCTGGACAGTATCTGTCATGCCGTAGAAGCTTATACGAGTAAGCGGGCCGGATTATTTGAGCAAAATTTTGCGTTGTGGGCTCTGAAAACGGTTATGCCGGCTTTGCAGGATTTTTCGAAAGTCGGTTCAAACGCTGAAAATCGGAGAGATTTATATATCGGTTCATTGCTTGCAGGGCTTGCTATTAACGGGGCCGGAACTCATATGGCGCATTCGATGGGGTATCAGTTGACCAATTATCTGGGGTATCCGCACGGATTTGCGTGTGCGGTACTTTTGCCCGAAGTGCTCCGACGTTATGATCAGGTTCAGGTAATTTTGCAGGCGATGGGTTTTGAGCGTGTGGAACAGTACGAACGGTTCTCGTATGATTTGATTCGTCAGACGATGCAGATTCCTGTGCTGTCCGAACAGCAGGTGGCGGCATTTGCGCATCTTGCGGTAAAAATGCCGAGTTTGAATAATCATATATTGGAACCGTTGGATTTTGATACATGTTGCGAGGTTTATCGCAACACCTGGCAAAAGCTTTCCGAAAGGTGATAAGATTTCATGGTAAAATGGGAAATAAAAGAGCAGGATGAGCAGGTCGTTCGGCAACTTTGCGAACAGTTGCAGACGGACGAAGTGACGGCGCGTCTTTTGTGCAATCGAGGTTTGACGGATCAGACGCAAGTACAGCGCTTCTTTGATATCGATCTTGCGTATTTGCATGATCCGCTGGCATTGAACGATATGGACAAAGCGGTAGTGCGGATTCTTTCTGCGATTCAGGCTAGGGAAAAGATTACGATTTATGGTGACTACGACGTGGATGGTATTACATCGGTCGTTGTGCTGTTAAAATATTTACGCAGTTGCGGTGCTGATGTAGCGTATTATATCCCCGACCGAGCCGGCGAGGGATACGGATTAAATATTCCGGCTTTGCAGTCGATTTTGGATTCGGGAACCGGACTGGTTATTACGGTAGATACCGGGACAACGGCGATTGAGGAGATTGCCTGGGCGGTTGCGAACGGGTTAGACGTTGTGGTGACGGATCATCATGAATGCAAGGATGAGTTGCCGGATTGTGTGGCGGTTGTGAATCCAAAACGTAATGACGGGACGTATCCGTTTAAAGAATTGGCCGGAGTCGGCGTTGTGTTTAAATTAGTTTGTGCGTTATCCGGAGATACGCAGCAATCTTTTGCACGATATGGAGATTTGGTTGCCGTAGGGACCATTGCGGATATTATGCCGCTGGTAGATGAAAATCGTATGATTGTCAGCTTGGGACTACAGCAGATGCAGCAGCATGCTTCGGTGCCGATGCGCGCGTTGCTGGAGGCTTCGGGTGGATATCGTAACGGAAAAATCGGTGCGGGTTCCATTGCGTACCAGATTGCGCCGAGGCTGAATGCTGCCGGGCGGATCGGAGATCCGTCGGTATCGGTGGCGTTGATGATGAGTGAGGATATTCAGTCTGCGCGTGAATTGTCTGAAGAGTTGTGTCAGGAAAATCGAGAACGGCAGCAGATGGAGTTCGATATTCTGAAAGATGTTCGTCAAATGCTATCCGGGAAGAAAAGCGAAGATAAGATTATTGTTGTGGCGTCGGACCAATGGCACCACGGCGTTATTGGGATTGTGGCATCCAGAATCGTGGAACATTATCATAAACCCTGTATTTTAATTTGTTTTGACGGCCAGCATGCAAAGGGGTCTGCGCGCAGTATCCGGGGCGTGAGTATGTTTGATTTACTTTGCCAGGTATCGGATTTGCTGGAAAAGTTCGGGGGACACGAGATGGCCGCCGGGTTGACGTTGCAGCGGGATCGGTATGAGGAGTTTGTAGAACGGATCACGCAGGTTGCCAATGAGACGATTACCGATGAGATGCTGATTCCGGTGGTGGAAGCCGAATGCGAATTGAAGAAAAAGGATCTCAGTTTGCAGACCGTGTATCGGATCAGTAAATTAGAACCGTTTGGCGCAGGAAATCCTACTCCGTATTTTTGTGTTCGGAATTTAACGATTACGGATATTTTCAGTGTGGGGATGGGAAAACATTTAAAACTTTGCGTGCAGTTGGACGGAACAGAATTTACGGCGATGTATTTTGGAATGCGTCTTCAGGATTTTGATTATGCGGTGGGAGATCGGGTTTCGATTATTTGCTGTATGAGTGAAAACGTGTTTAATCACCAAAGTTCATTGTCCCTCAGCATTAAAAGCATTATGCCAAGTGATGAAATCGTTCAGCAAAATAGCTTTTATCAAAAAATGTATAAGACTTACATACAGACTGGTACAGTAACAGACGAGATGCAGTTGACGCGTCGGGAAATGGTTTATGTTTATAAATACTTAATTCGTCAGATGCATGCGCAGCAAACGCATTTTCAGCCATTTGCTTTGGCTCGGTCTATTCGACGGGCTGTTAAGGGGTTTCATTATTGCAAACTGATGTTGGCATTAAGGGTGTTTGAAGAATTAGGAATTTTATCGGTGCAGACGGACCATGGAATCGAAATTGTTTTTCGGGATACACAAAGCAAGGTAAATCTTTCTTTAAGTCCGACTTGGCAGGATATTGGGATAAATCGAGAGCAGAAGGATGATCAGAATGGATGATTTTGGCAGCGGATTGTTGAAAACGTTGGAAGACAGCGGCAGCAATTATGATATTGACCGGATTATGCAGGCTCTGGAATTTGCAGCCAAAGCACATGAGGGGCAGAAACGGAAGAGCGGAGAACCATATATTTTCCACCCGATTGAGGTTGCAAAAATTCTGGTTGCATATGACTGTGATACGGACTCTATTATCGCCGCGCTTTTACATGATACGGTGGAAGATACGGAAGTGACGCTGGATCAGGTAAAGAAGCTGTTTGGTCAGGAAGTGGCGTCTTTGGTTGACGGACTGACGAAATTGGGCAAGATTTATTTTTCTTCACAAGAAGAACAGCAGATCGAAAATTTGAGAAAAATGCTGCTTGCCATGGCAAAAGATATCCGTGTGATTCTGATTAAGTTAGCGGATCGGCTGCATAATATGCGTACGTTAGATGGACAGCCGGATAAGCGCAGACGTGAAATTGCACTGGAGACCATTGAGGTTTATGCGCCGCTGGCACATCGTTTAGGTATCCAAAATTTAAAATCAGAATTGGAAGATATCTCGTTGCGTTATCTGGACCCGGTAGGATATGCGGAAATTGCGCAGGATTTAAAGGCGTTTCATTCTGATAATCATATTTTTGAAGAAATTCATGTTCAGATTGAAGAGAAGTTAAAGCAGGCCGGCATAAAGGCTCGGGTCAGCGGCCGAATTAAGCACGCTTATAGTATTTATCGAAAGATGTTCGGGCAAAATAAACGGTTTGATGAAATTTACGATTTATACGCGTTTAGAATTATTGTAGATAAGGTAAGTGATTGCTATAATGCGCTCGGCTACATGCACGATACTTTTCGTGCCATGCCGGGGAGATTGAAGGACTATATCGCCACGCCGAAACCGAATATGTATCAGTCGTTGCATACGACAGTAACGTATAAGGGATATTGGTTTGAAATTCAAATTCGTACTGAAGAAATGCACCGGATTGCAGAAATGGGTATCGCGGCGCATTGGAAATACAAATCCGGAGTCTTTGCTTCGGCAGATGTGGATTCGAGACTGGCATGGGTGCGGAACCTGCTTGAAGTGCAGAGCAATGTAAAAGAGCACGATGATTTTATAAAGACGTTTAAAATTGATTTGTTTGCTGACCAAGTCTTTGTTTCAACTCCGCGAGGAGATATTGTGACGTTGCCTGCGGACTCGAATCCGATTGATTTTGCGTATGCGATTCACAGCGGTGTCGGCAACAAAATGATCGGGGCAAAGATTAACGGACGGATTGTGGAATTGACGACCCCGCTTCGTAACGGGGATGTTTGCGAGATTTTAACTTCTGCGTCCTCCAACGGTCCTTCGCGAGATTGGTTAAAATTGGTACGCACCAATGAAGCCAAAAGTAAAATCCGGCAATGGTTTAAAAAGGAAAAACGGGAAGAAAACATTGAGCACGGCAAAGAGGATTTGGAACGTGAACTGCATCGGTTGAATGTGAATTTTAACGTCGTTTCACGAGAAGAATTGTATGCAAAAGCGCTGGACCGATACCATTTAGACAGTATCGACGAGTTTTATGCGATGATCGGGTACGGCGGGTTATCTATTTCAAAGATTCTTCCCTTTTTAAAAGATGAGTATATGCGGCTCAGTAAACAGGCAGAACCTCCCAAACCGGTTGTTCCTCAGCGCCAGCGGCATTCTGTAAACGGAGTTGCGGTAGAGGGAATCGACAACTGTTTGGTGAAGTTCGCGGGATGTTGTACGCCACTGCCCGGTGATGAGATTAAAGGTTTTGTGACGCGCGGTTTTGGCGTGTCGGTGCATAAAGCCGATTGCCCGAATATTAAAAAAGCGGATCCGGATCGGCTGGTCAATGTTTATTGGGAAGGCGGAAATAACGGTTATTTCGCCGCAAATTTGATAGTTACGGCTTTGGGAAATATCGGGTTGGTCGCTGAAATTTCTGCGGTGCTGGCTTCGATGCGCGTCGTGACGCATTCGATCAATATTAAAGAATTGAACGACGGTTGTGTTCAGGTCTATTTGACGATTGATGTACACGGCTTGGAGCATTTGGGCACGGTGGCCAAGAAAATTGAAAATCTGGGCGACGTCATGAGTGTAAAGCGGAGTGGAATTGATTTATGAGAATCGTATTGCAGCGTGTGCGGAGCGCGGAATTAAAAGCCGATGGAAGTCCTTATTCCAAAATCGGTGCCGGATTGGTCCTTTTTGTGGGATTTTGTGCAGAGGACACGGAAGAATTCTGCGAAAGAATGGCGCAAAAAGTTTGTGATTTACGGATTTTTTCTGATGTACAGGGGAAGATGAATTTGTCTGTGACGGATGTAGGCGGACAGGTTTTGGTGGTGTCCAATTTTACGTTGTATGCGGACGCTCGTCGAGGGAATCGTCCATCGTTTAGTGCTGCGGCTAAGGCGGAAATAGCTCAGCCGTTGTATGAAAAGTTTGTGGATTGCATGCGGAATCGGGTTACGGTACAAACGGGAGTATTCGGTGCCGATATGGAGGTTTCGCTGGTCCATGACGGTCCGATTGTAATGACGCTGGATTCGGAGGATTTTAAATGATGCAATATCAGAAGTTAGAAGTAGGGCCGTATGGTTGTAATTGTTATATTCTTCGGGATGAATCCAGTGGACAGGCGATGTTGATCGATCCCGGTGCAGATCGAGACAGAATAGAATCTGCTTTGGAAGGCTATACGGTTTCGCTCATTGTTTTGACGCACGGACATTTTGATCATGTGTTTGAAGTACCGTATTTTCGGCAGAAATATGGAGCCTGTGTTGTGATTCATCAGGACGACGTATGTTTTTTGTCAGACCGGAGTTTATATGATCCATTCGGGATGTTTTCGGAGTACGAAAGCAGAACTTATTTATCAGACAGACGAGTTCGGGACGGGGATTCGTTGGCGTTTGGATCGGATACTTTTGACATTTTGAGTACTCCGGGGCATACGCCTGGCAGTATGTGTCTATACACGTCCGGACATTTGTTTTGCGGGGATTTACTATTTTATTTGTCGGTGGGCCGGACAGATTTTCCGCGAGGAGATGAACGGCAAATGGCACAGTCGCTAAAACGTGTATTGGCACTTCCTGCTGATACGATTGTGCATCCCGGGCACGGTCCGGATACGACGATCGGCCGCGAACGGCTGCAAAATCCGTATATACATTATTTTGAACAGTTCAGATAAAAAAGAAAAAAGAGGAGTTGTTTTTTATGAAAACAGTTGCAGAACTTTATCCGGAGCAAGCCAAACAGGTGGGAGAAGACGGATTGGTTTATTTGGATGTGCGGGAGGTTCCGCAGATTCGTCTTTCTGGATTAGCTTGGGAAGAAAAAAACGGGAATTATCACCGTATGGATGATGCGTTTGAGTCCGAGTATACTCTTGGCGTCAATATTCGTTCTAATAATACTTCCGGTGTTCAAGCTACGGTAAAAACAAATACAAAAACAATCGGGGTACATATGGTTTTGAATAAGCCTGATTTTATGGAGCATATGCCGGATAACGGAGTTGCCGGGGTGGATATCTTTAAGGGCAACGGTCTGCAAAAAAGATTTTGGCAAATTGCTGCTTGTTATAATCGTGAGAGTGAATATACGCGTGTATTTAGTTGTGACGGACAGTTGGAGGATTATACTTTTAACCTGCCGTTATACAGCGGTGTGGAAAAGATGGAAATTGGGCTGTTGCCGGATGCTATTATTGCTGAGCCGGAACCGTATGCTGTGCAAAAACCGGTGTTGGTTCATGGATCCTCAATTACGCAGGGCGGATGTGCGTCCCGGCCGGGAAATTGTTATGTAAATATGTTGAGCCGAATGCTGAATGTAGAGATTATCAGTCTCGGATTTTCATCTAATGCTCGCGGGGACGAGATTGTTGCAAAATTGATTGCCGGATTGGATATTTCAGCTTTTATTTATGATTATGATCATAATGCGCCGGATGCCGAATATTTGAAAAAAACTCATAAAAAGTTTTTCCAAATTATTCGTGATGCAAAACCGGATCTGCCGATTATTATAATGACCAAGCCGGATTATGATGATAATCCGGTAGAAGGAGAAAAACGGAAAGCTGTGATTTATCAAACTTATATGAATGCTGTAAAGGCGGGGGATCAGAACGTGTATTTTATTGATGGTTCTCAACTGTTTGGTCACGATTTCTTCCGTGATTGCTGTACTGTGGACAGAAATCACCCGACAGATTTGGGCTTCTCCAGAATGGCTGCAGGAGTAGCTCCTGTGCTGAAGCTGGCGCTGGGATTAGTATGATTCTGCAACTGATTGGCAGCAACCGGGTACATGATTTGCAGAACCTGTGTTTGTTGTTTTTCCCTCTGTCTAATTTTTCGGAAGAGGATGGAAATCGATTAACTGTGCGCCTCGGGGCAACCGAGGCGCAGGCTGTTTTTGAATGTGCAGCCGGTCGTTTTGAGGCAACGGCACCCTATCAGCCGTCGCGGTTTGACGGGGAACGGCTTGCTTTAAAGCGGGCGGCGTACGACGCATTGAGTGCAGCGACTGGGTTGCATAGTCCGTGGGGATTGTTGACGGGCATTAAGTCCGCTTTGTACTATCAAAAGTTACAGCAGCAGTATGCCGAGAACGCGGCGCGGGTGATGCAGGAGGACTACTTGGTTGAGCCGCCTAAGATTGAATTGTGTAAGAAAATTCTTCAGCAGCGGGCTCCTGCGGTAGGGCTCTGCGGAGAAAAGAATGTGAGTTTATATATCTCGATTCCGTTTTGTCCCAGCCGGTGCCGATATTGTTCTTTTGTTTCTTCAGCAACTTCTTCTGAGGGCGATTTATTGGATTTGTACTTGGATTGCTTGTGTCGGGAATTGGTTTATAAAGCGCAACTGATCCGTCAAGGAGGATATCGAGTTTTAAGTCTTTATATCGGCGGAGGAACTCCAACAGTATTGAATGAATGCCAACTAAAGCGTCTGTTAGCGCAGGTTGCACAATCTGTTGACTTGTCACACCTGTTGGAATATACAGTAGAGGCAGGGCGTCCGGATACCATTACAGAAACGAAATTAGATTTGCTGAAAGCGTTTGGCGTAAACCGAATCAGTGTGAATCCTCAAACACTGAATGATACGGTATTAAAGACTATCGGACGAAACCATACGGTTAAGGATTTCTTTGATGCTTATGAAAAAGCTTGTCAAAAACAATTTGACATTAATATAGATGTAATTGCCGGGTTGCCGGGCGACACCTTAGAATCTTTTTCAGAGTCCTTCTCTAAAATTGTTTCGCTTCAACCGGCAGACATTACGCTGCACACCCTGTACGTAAAACGTGGGGCAGATTACGGTATGGAGCATATGATTCCAAAACAGGAGCAAGCATTTTTGACCGGGCAGATGGTCTCGTTTGCGGAAGAAACTTGTGATCGGAATGTCTATTTACCGTATTATCTGTATCGGCAGAAGAACACGGTGGGAAATCACGAAAACGTGGGGTATGCACGGGACGGAAAACAGTGTTTATACAATATTTTTATGATGGATGACATTCAAACCGTTATTGGCGTAGGGGCGAATGCGGTAACGAAAATAGTTCGTTTGTCGGACGGTAAAATCGACAGGCATATGAATACAAAATATGCATATAATTATGTTAAGGAGCCGATTCGTCTGATAGACGGGCTTTGATTAGAAAGGAAAAACATGGAACTTCAGAATCAGAAAGGGTTTTATATTGTCGAAAAAGTCAACGGGCAGTTGTCTTCAGAACGCGAGCTGACCATTCGGCAAACCGAAAATGCTTTTTATACTCAAATCTTGAAACTTGCTGAAAAAGTGTCTCAGAAAAGGATCGTACTGTTATCGGGGCCATCTTCTTCCGGGAAGACAACGACGGCACAAAAATTATTTAGGGAGATTGTTCGGCAGGGACGTCCTGCAGTGGCGGTATCCTTAGATGATTTTTATAAAAATCGGTCGGAATTGCCTGTTGTTGACGGCCGGCCAAATGCGGAAGTAGTTGATGCTTTGCAAATAGATTTGATTGTTCAGACCTTGATGCAGTTGGATAAAACCGGGGAAGCGGAGTTGCCTGTTTTTGACTTTACAAAAGGAGTCCGTCAGGATCATGCAAAGAAGGTCGAGTTGCCTCAAGACGGGATCGTGATTGTGGAGGGATTACATGCCCTCAACGACAGAATTTCCGAAGGGCTGCCGGTCAATGATCTTTATAAAGTATACGTCAGCCCCCACAGCGGATTTACGTATGGCGACCGTGTTTGGCTCAGTAAGAGACAAGTTCGCTGTCTGCGGCGGATTGTTCGAGATTCCTGGGCACGGGATTGCGATGCGGAGCGTACGCTTTCGGTATGGGGAGATGTGTGTGCCGGCGAGGATCTGTATATCCGACCGTTTCAAAAATTTGCGGATTGTCGGATTGATACCACGCATGCGTATGAGTGTGGTTTGCTGCGGGCACAGGCGGAAAAGGTGCTGTCTGTTGTAACTGCAGATAGTGCACATTATGAGACAGCGCAGGATTTGTTACGGCGCATTCGCGTTTTTGATTATGTGGAGGCTTCACAAATTCCCAAAGATTCTTTGTTGCATGAATTTATCGGCTGAATTTTATTTCAGTTGGAGGGTTGATATGGACAAACAAAAAAAGATTTCGATTGAGCAGCTGTTGTTATGTATTGCGATTCCGTTGGTAGTGGGGTTGGCATCCAGCGTAATTGCCGGAGATATAGGGCAAGGGTATGCGTCTTTTGAAAAGCCGTTTTTAAGTCCGCCGGCGATTGTTTTTCCGATTGTATGGACTATTTTATATGTTTTAATGGGTGTGAGCAGTTATTTAATTTGTCGTCAGATAAAAGAACAGGGATTAGATACTTTTTCTGCGCTGCTTCCTTACGGAATTCAGTTGGCGATGAATTTTGCCTGGAGTATTTTCTTCTTTGGTCTTGAGCTGTTTCTGTTTGCTTCTATTTGGCTGGTTTTGATGATTTTTGTAATCATTTGGATGATCTTTACATTTTATAAGATCAAGCCAATTGCCGCGTATTTACAGATTCCGTATTTAGTCTGGTGTTTATTTGCTGTTTATTTGAGTTTTGGCGTGACTTTTTTGAATTGATTTTGCATGACAAAATTCGACGGAAAGGTTTGAAATACACAAAAACAAATGTCAAAGTTTGTTAAATATTTTTGACATAGATTTCCAAATCGCTATTGACAAGGGATTTCTTTTTGTGTATAATATGTTATATGGTTCTAGAGCCATAAAGTGTAAAGGTCGTTTGATATGTATGGATGTGTTAAGCGATGGAGGGAGGGTAGTTTTGAATGGCAGAAATTAAAATTAAAGAAAACGAATCTCTGGACAATGCGCTCCGTCGTTTTAAAAGACAATGTGCCAAGGCCGGTGTGTTATCTGAATTAAGAAAACGCGAACATTATGAAAAACCGTCTGTAAAGCGCAAGAAAAAGTCTGAAGCTGCGCGGAAGCGTAAGTATAAGTAAGAACGGAAAGGCTGCAATTTATGATTGCAGCCTTTTGTTATATTGGATAAAGATGGGGTATGAACGGATGGCTGCGGATTTGTCTCCGACATTGTATTTGCAAAATTATCAGATGTTGACATTAGAAGTTGTTCATAAATACGGGATTCGGGGAATCCTTACAGATTTGGACGATACGCTGGTGATTCATAATAGCATGGATGTTCCGGTAGAACTTGCGGCGTGGGTAACGCTGCTGCAGGAGAACGGGATTGGCTTGTGTATTGTGTCAAACAATGGGCGTAAGCGTGTGGAGCCGTTTGCCCAAAAGTTGGGCGTTCCTTTTTTATGTAATGCAGCAAAGCCTTGCGTATATGCTTTTGAACGAGCGTATCGTGTGCTGAATATACAAAAAGATGATGCTGTTTTTTTAGGCGATCAACTTTTTACGGATATTTTTGCTGCGAAGCGTGCCGGAATTCGCAGTGTGTTGGTGGACCCTGTGGGCGAAAGATCTACCTGGTTTGTTCGATGGAAGCGCAAACGTGAAATCGAACGGCGCAGAGCATTGGAAAAAATAAAAAATCAGTATTGATGACGGATAAGAAAAATAGATTTGTTGATTTTGATTATTGTATGTTTTATTGTAGAGGCAGGACCGGCCTGGAGACCGATTTTGCGGGTTTGAGTGCTGCCGCTATTATTTTGTCAATACTGATTACGTTTTTTAGATGTGCCGATATATGCTGCAATCGGGATTGCACTGACATCAGACGTTTAGGCAAGCGCTGTTTCGGCTTATATTTACGGAAAAAATAAAAACATCGACATAAAAAACGGCATGTTATGCTGAGCGTGTATAAGACAGTATTCTAAGAAATAAACAGAAACCAGAATTGCAGAGCAGAAACGAGAGCACGAATTTTTCAATTCGTGCTCTCGTTTCTGTACAAGCGGATGAAAGAATTGTCGGAACATTGGTTTTTTTGAAAATCTTCTATAAAATGAAGGCATCATAAAACAACGGAAATATGCCGAAAAACAGCGGGATAGATATTGGTCACATATGTTATATTAGAGAAACAACACAGAGATTTTACCCCTGTTTCCTGAATCGGTATAATGAATATGAGACCGGCAAAGTGGAATTATGCAAATCATATAAAAAAATATTATCAAATTGTAAATTGAGTGAATTGACCGGGAATTATTTTTTGTGTTATAATTTATTTGTAACTGTTTTATAATGGAACGGCATTCGGTCAATGCGCGAAGGGAGGATGTTGATGAAAGTCACTAAAGGTTTTATGGGAATTGCAGCGGTTGTTATCTGCGCGGCGATAGTTTTGATATCCGTAACATTAATAATTTATAACGTCGTGGCCTCCGACAATCTTGAGATTCTTTTAAATGGGGAGAAAATAGCGGTTTCGGCAAGCGCAGATTCCTCAAAAAACAGGGATAAAACTGCGGTTTCGGTAAGCGGATATTCCTCGAAAAGTGGGGATATTTTCATAATAGAATCAGAGGATACATTTTCGGTCGTACCTCCCAGGGCAGAAAAAACTTTCAACAAGTATCACATAGGATATAGCGCAAGTGTGCCGCTTAAAGGCGAGATTATACTCTCAAACGGTTCGGCTGAGGAAAAAGAGAGCTTCTACCTTGAAGCGGGCGAAAATCTTACCTTCTCGTCTTTCATCGACGGATATTTAAACTCCGAGAAGTTTAAATCGGTAACGAAAATAGAACTTGAACTCATACAGAACAGCCCCTGTGAGTTTTCGCTTAAAACTCTTTCAATGAGCGAAGAAGAGGTCTTGACCGATAATGTAGTGTATCTTGAAACAGACAGATACAAGCTCGGAATAAACCTTATGTGGGGCGGCGGGATTTCCTATCTGGAGGACAAAAAAGACGCAGACCCGGAAATAACCAATCTTTTAAACAATCATGATACGGGAAGACTGGTTCAGCAGTCTTACTACGGAACTCTTGACGATCCCGACTATAAGCCTTCGAAATTCAATGGTAATCTCTGCCCGTACAATCCGGTTCAGGGCGGAGATCAGCACAATACCCATTCAAAGATAATAGACTATAAGGTTGAGGAAGACTATATTTACATAAAAAACCGTGCCAAAGATTGGGCGAAAAAAAACTCGCTCACGCAGTCTTATATGGAAAACATCTATAAGATAGACGGCGAGGTTATAAATGTATATAACTCATTTATTGATTTCTCGAACTACGATAATCCAAAAACGAGTCAGGAAATGCCTGCTTTCTATACCATAAGTTATCTCGGAAATTTCGTTTGCTACAACGGAGATAAGCCGTGGACTGACGACACCCTTGAAAAGCACACAAATATCGGCTGGAGCGCGGAAGAGAGATACAGTTTTAACTACTCCGACGAGAATACAGAAAAGTGGTCGGCATGGGTTGACGACAACGACTGGGGTATAGGACTATTTGTTCCCAATGTAGACTCGCTCGTTGCCGCAAGATCCATGTATGACGGAAGCAAGTACGGATATGCAACATCCACAAACTATACAGCGCCCGTCAAAATGATGGCTCTTTATTTCGGAGAAAAAATAGAATATTCGTATCTTATTACAACAGGAACCGTAGACGAAATCCGCGCGAAATTTAAGGCAAACAAGGACTTTACAGACAACGCTTCATTATCTCAGACAATATCGGCTGAGATAGACCCTGTAAATATCAGATTTGACAACAACGACTCCATGCGCCTTTTCAATTTAAAAAATCAGGCGAATGTTGAAAGAGTCGGAGATTTCGCAAAACTGTTTGTAACAAAGGACGAAGCCAATGATCCGTACATTCAGTTCGACTACACCATGCTTTCAGAGAGCGCGTCCGCAGATGAGTATCCTTATTTGGTTGTTACCTACCGTGCGCCCAAAACAAATTCAAAGGCAAACTACACCACTGAGTTTTTCTTGGGAGCGGGAGATGTTGCAGCAGCAACGCCTGATGCCTATATGCGAACCACAACCGATGCTTCTGATCATTTTGCTTCCCATATATTGGATCTGTCCGATAAGGGTTTCTGGACGGGAAAGGTCAACTTTGTCCGCTTTGACTTCTTTACCGAGTCCAACACAGACGACAGTATGTATATCTATTCGGTAAGGCTTGCAAAGACAGAGCAGGAAGCTAAGGCAATTGCGGCGGAAGAAGCTGCGGTGGCGGATAAAAAAGCTGAAGGTATTATCGGATAAGAGAAGGTTTTTTCGAAGAATTCAAGTTTGGCTTTTTCTAAACCGTCAAGCCCGGAAATGTCCTCAGGCTTACTTTTTAGACGTTATAGGATTTTTGCGGGTATTTTATGCTTCATCGCCTAACCGTGGTCGGTCAAATAACTGCAAAGAGTCTTTTTACGCCTGCAGTAGAATTGCTGCGGGCGTTTTTTGCACATGATATCGAGCTTGATTGCTATGATCCGCCGGCCAATCGTTTTGTTTAAAATGGGTAAAGACATATTTGTTTTTACGGGACCTGCGGGAATTTATCGATGTGAGGGTGATAACTCT
This sequence comes from Clostridia bacterium, assembly GCA_014872655.1. Lineage (GTDB taxonomy): Bacteria > Bacillota > Clostridia > Oscillospirales > UBA644 > UBA644. The sequence continues at coordinate 2,806 of WHHJ01000026.1, read as the reverse complement.
GATGCTTGTCAACAAGCGGATTCGGCTCATGGAGATATAATCCAGAGAAGAAATATGTGTACAAGTCTGTAAAGGCTGACATCTATTTCACATCGGTAAACTTAGTAAACTTACCGGACGAGCAGGAGATCCGGCAGATAACGGATTCGATACGCACCTCTCCGCATAATCTCGCTAACGACTTCCCGCATAAAAGGATAGGGACCTACCCGCATAGCGGGTGGTACTCCATTTTTAGTAAAGCCCTAAAGATTATTGGTGACGCATGAAATGCGTTTTATATTGGACTGCCAGATATGCGTTTGTTACTTTACTTGCCCATAAAGGGGTTGTGTGGACAAAAAGGATTGACTAGTCATGTTCTTTATCTTTTTGTAATGAATCGACTACATACTTGTTGAGTGCTTTCGTATCTTTTTCCGCGGTATCTGCGTAATATTCCTTACATCAAAACTTTTAACTTCGGTATGCAAATTTCATATTACAAAATTTTTGAAATAGGAGTAATGAATTCTTCCTTTCAAAAGGTCTAGAAATCCTGAAACACTTATTTGGGGCGTGATATCGGATATTCTTTTGTTGGTTTTATGTGTAGTGTTTACACTTTTGTGGGCAAGAATCGGTGCTGCGTTGGCCAATAAGGCATCTGCAAAAACACTAAATAGAACGGTTGGCGTTATTTTAACGGTGTTGGGTGTGGGCATGATCTCCGTCAAATATTTATTTTGAAAAGAAGATTTTTTTGTACAGAAGATAAAAAAAATAAAAAACTTTCAAACAGGTATTGCAAAAGCAGCAGGATTGTGCTATAATTGTACAGCAAGCCAAATGCTGGTATAGCACAGTCGGTAGTGCGCATCACTCGTAATGATGAGGTCGTCAGTTCGATTCTGACTACCAGCTCCATTGGATTGAAAAAAGAGGACCTTGGAACAAGGTCCTCTTTTTGTATTATAAAGCGAGAATAATCAAAAGACGGGGCGTTGAATTTTTTATAAAGATGTATCTTAGGTAATTTGTTGTTAAATCGGGCGTTACAGGGGACGGTTGAGATAGACGTCCTGTAGTTGTGGCAGGATTGGAAAAAGGAGTGAAATATTGTATTGCGGGATAAAAGAGAGGGAACGGTTGAGGCTTTTTAAATCTTTTATTTTTTAGAAAAATATTTTTTGTCTTGACAAGTCTGTAAGGACATGCTATGATACAAAAAGAGATGTAAAACATTGTTTATATTGTGTTTTTTGAAGGTGATGAAGATGACAAAAAACGAGACTGCAGCATATATCAAGCAATTTCTTATTGCACATAGAGGTTTTCATGATAATCAGGCGGATTGTCCGGAAAATTCAATGCAGTCGTTTCGTAATGCTGTTGAACGCGGATATGGGATTGAGTTGGATGTTCATTTTTCGAAAGATAAGCAGTTGGTGGTAATCCATGACGGGGAATTGAACCGGATTTGCGGGGTGGATAAAAAAGTCTGTGACTTGACTTATGAACAGTTGCGTCAGTATCCGTTATTTGATTCGCAGGAACGAATTCCGCTGTTGCAGAATGTTCTGGACGTGGTGAACGGGCAGGTGCCGTTTGTGATTGAGATCAAAGTGGACGATCCAAAACAGCGCGGACCGTTGTGTGAGGCCGTGGATACGATGTTGCGCAGCTATCATGGCGCGTATTGTATTGAATCTTTTGATCCGGGAGTGGTAAACTGGTACCGTAAGCATCATCCTCAAGTGATTCGGGGACAGTTGTCGTGTGATATGGGAAAAGGAAGCAATCTATTTGACAGGATTCGAAGAAAGGCGTTAACCAATATGTGGGCCAATCTTTATACCAGACCGGATTTTATTGCTTATCAGTATCTCGGAATTAAAAAAACATGTAATCAGTTTTGGAGAAAGCGGTTGCATTGTATGATGGCGGCATGGACGCTTTGTGATCAACAGGCTTTTGATCAGGCAAAACCGGATTTTGATTTGTTCATTTTTGAAGGATTTGATCCTAAATGATAAAATGAAAAGAACTGCTTGTTGAGAGCAGTTCTTTTTTTATAAAATGATGAATCTTTGTTATGCGGGAGATCCCCATTCTTATTAAGGCTTTTAAGCAGAGAGTTGTTTTATTATAGTTTGTTGAGTGTGTCCCGAACAGAATATACTGGGATCAGTTCGATTTGGGTTCGTATTTGGTCCAGTTTGTTTCTGGCTGGAACAATACAACGTTTAAATCCGAGTTTTTCGGCTTCTGATATTCTGCGCTCGATCACAGAAACCGCGCGAACTTCTCCGGCCAAACCGACTTCCCCGATCAGTAGGGTGTCGTCTGGAATAATAAAATCTTTTAATCCGGAAGCCAATGCGCAGGCGACGGCAAGATCTGCCGCAGGCTCATCCAGTTTCAGCCCTCCGATGACGTTGAGATAAGCGTCAGAAGTGCCGAAAAAGAATCCGCAGCGTTTTTCCAGCACGGCAATGAGTAAATTCAATCGGCTGAAATCAAAGCCGGCGGCGACGCGTCTTGGCGCCGGGAACGGCGTTTTGGCAACCAGTGCCTGAACTTCTGCAATAATCGGTCGGGAGCCTTCCATGACACAAACTGTTGAAATTCCGCTGACGTTGGTGGGCTTCCCTTGTAAAAAAAGTGTTGACGGGTTCTCAATTTCCCGCAGGCCGTTTCCGGTCATTTCAAACAGCCCGATTTCGTTAGTTGAACCGTATCGATTTTTCACCGCACGCAGAATTCTGCAATCTAACGTGCGTTCTCCTTCAAAATATAAAACGGCGTCAACCATGTGTTCCATGAC
>WHHJ01000025.1 GCA_014872655.1 Clostridia bacterium | reverse complement strand
TTTGTTTGTTATCCACATTATAAATCGGTATCATTTTAACTAATGTTTAACAGGGATTGTCCGATTTTTCCGGCAAACAAAACAGATGTCCCTAAATCAGACGGCTTTCGACAAAAAAACAATTCGGGCGGCGACATTTTTCAATTGTTCACCTTGAACTTGAATGATATAATAAAAACACTTCAAGAATTGCGGAGGCAAATATGATTTTTCAAAAACAGACCAACCAGCGTCGTCCCATTAGCAACAAACATTTTTATATGCCCACAGACTTAAATAAAATTTTACTAAGCGATCGCCTATGCGCTTTTACTGGATACCGCCCTCAAAAATTACAAATTCAATCAGAAAAGGACGGACAAGCACTGCAAATCAAAAAAATGCTTCGCGAAGAAATTCTAAAAGCGTTAGACGAAGGATATACGGAATTTATCAGCGGCATGGCGCTCGGGACAGACCTTTGGGCTGCCGAAATTGCTCTACATATCAAGTTGATTTACGACATTTGGAATAAAGATATCCGACTGTATGCGGCAATTCCGTTTTTGGGACAAGACAATACTTGGCCGGAGGATGTTCGAGAACGATATTACAACGTTCTTAACAGATGCGATGGGATTTTCTGTCTATCAGAAACGATTAGTAACGACGCTTATCTGCGCCGAAATGATTTTATGGTAGAACACGCGGCCAAATTGATTGCCGTTTATAACGGTTCTGAAGGAGGAACGGATTATACTATTAAAAAAGCCAAACAAAAAGGAATTGATATTACCCTTTTACTCCCCGATCATACCGCAAAAAAGATGTAGCCTTCAGGCTACATCTTTTTTTCATTGATTCCATAAAACAAACCCATTATTCTACAGATTTCAAAGATTCGATCATATCGACTTTCTTCAAACTGAAATAAGTTACAAAGCTTACAAATCCGGCAAAAAGCAAGGTGAGTAAAGCTGCAAAAACATAACTCCAGGGCGAAATCGTTCGTACAAACATCACCATATCGACCTCTGCTGTGACAATGACAAAAGCATGAAGAAACACGCCCAACACCAAGCCCACAACCATACCAATAACGGTTAAAACAACGTTTTCCCGATAGACGTAGGCATTGACTTCCTTATCCCGGAACCCAAGGACTTTAATCGTGGCAATCTCTCGAATACGCTCTGTGATATTGATATTGGTCAAATTATACAGCACGATAAAGGCCAGGGCACTTGCACAAATAACAATTAAAACAACAACGGCATTCAGCCCCTGCAACATATCGGAAACGGAATCCTGGGTTTGAGAAAGGCTGGTAACGCCCTCCACTTGATCCAGCTGCAGCGCACGCTGACATAAATCCTCTTCCTGCTGTGGGGTCAAATCGGAAAGATATTTCCCCCACACCATATTATACTCCGGCTCGCTGCCAAAACAAGCGGTATAGGCATCGGCTGACATATACACATAATTATAAACATAATTCTCACAGATATCGCCGACAGACACCTCCACGCCCTCTTCGTCTCCCGATTTTAAGGTAAAGGTATCCCCTTTTTCCAACCCTAACTTTGATGCCATTTTTTCTGTTACTAATACACCGTCCGCATTGGGAAAGGTCACGGATTCTCCCCCAACTCGATGACGGAAGGTCATAAAATCATTCATTTTATCCGCATCTTCCGGAACAACAAGGTAAACAGAAAATGTTTCATTGCCACAAACGGCATCAACCGTTGTCTGACGAATATAAACAGACTCGGACATTTCGGTTGTTAAAAATTGATTTAATGAAGCATCATCAACCGATGCTTGACTTTTGATGGAAAGCATCAAATCCGTAGATTGTAAATCTTCAAATTGTTTTCCGACAATACCGTTAATCGAATCGCTAAGTCCAAAGCCGGTAAGCAGCAGCGCCGTACAACCGCCGATTCCAATTACAGTCATAAAAAACCGTTTTTTGTACCGAATCAGATTTCGCGCCGTTACTTTTTGAGTAAAGGATAATCTCTTCCACAACGGGCGAATACGCTCCAAAAAGACCTTCTTTCCTTTCGCAGGGGCTTTCGGTCGAATCAATTCTGCCGGAACCTCCGAAAGTTCTCTTACACAGGCCCATATCGTTGCCGCTGAGATACAAACAATGGCAGCAATCGAAGAAATCAACGCATATTCAATATTAAAATCAAGCTGAAGCGGAATCTCTGTATACAACATGCGATATGTTTTCATAATCACAGCAGGAAAAACGATATACCCCACGCAAAGGCCGAAAAGGCTGCCTGAAATACAAGCAGAGTTTGCATAAACCAGATATTTAAATGCAATCGAACTCTTTTTATACCCTAAAGATTTCAGTACACCAATCTGCGTACGCTGTTCTTCGACCATACGTGTCATTGTTGTCAAACAAACCAAAGCCGCAACCAAGAAGAAAAATACAGGAAAGACCGCCGCAACGGCATCAATTTTTTCAGAATCTCCAACAAATCCTGCATAACCGACATTGGCATTTCGATCCAGAACATACCATTCCGGCATTTCAATGTCCTGTAACTTTTGAGCATTTTCATCAATTTCCGCCTGTCCCTGAGCCAACTGTTCCAATGCATCTGCCTTTTGCTGTTCATACTCTGCCCAGCCTTGAGACAGTTCTTGCTGAGATTGATCCAGTTCCTGCTGTCCGGACTTTATTTGTTGCTGGCCCTGCTCTAATTGCGCGGCTGCAGCATCGATTTGTTGCTGTGCGGCCGTTTGCTGCTGCTGCAACTCTTGTTTTCCCTGCTCAAGCTGTTGTTGCGCTTGGGCCAAAGATTGCTCGGTTGCCGTAACCGTTTGCTGTAATGTTTGTGCCGTTACCACCGCTTGTTCATACTGCGGCGTTAAAGCCTCAACGGACTCCATATCACCGGCCTCTGTCAGAGCATCAATCTGCGCTTTCAACTCCTCCGCAGCAGACTGCGCCTGCTGTGCCGAAAGAACCAATTCCTGATACTGCGCTACAGACTGATCGTACTGTGCTTGAGACTGCTGTAACTGCGCCTGCGCTTGTGCAAATTGCTCCTGCGCCTGCTGCTGCTTTTGTTCCAATTCGCGCTTTCCGCTCTCCCACTCTAAACGAGACTGTTCTAATGCTGCATAGCCGTCATCAATCTGCTGCTGGCCGCTCTGTAACTGTTCTTCTGCTTGTGCAAGTTCGGCATCCGCCTGGGCGCGCTTCTCATCCAACGTGGCTTGGGCCTCATCAATCTGCTGTTTTGCTTCATGATAAATCTCGTCATACCTCGTCTGTTGACGTTCGGGTGCTAAAGACTCCACGCGAGACTTGGTTTCTGCAATAAAGTCATCATAAGCATCATCATAACACATCAACGACGACGCGCCGGAGACCAGCGCATAAACTTCTGTATAATAGTCCGTTGTAAAATTCTCGGCATCAATATAAATAAAGCCATCCAAACTGCCGTCCGCCAGCGTGGTGCTGCCACGGTCAATGGAATAATACAACGGCGAGGATACACGACCGACAACGGTATACTCCTGCCGAGCAAACGTCTGTTTCACATCCTCTGTATTTTCATCAGAAATGCGAATCACACAACCAATAGAAATCTGTGTATCTACCATTCGGGAATCAACTACGCACTCCGAATCATTTTCAGGCAACCGACCTTCTACAAGCGTGGGACGGTTGATCGAAGTGGAATCAGAATACGACATGACCTTGATCGCGCGCTGTCCACTTTCAAAATCAACTAAAGCATCCGTGGAATAGGAGGCATAAAGTTCCTCAATCCCCTCCGTATTTTGAATAGCGTCCACATCTTCCTGCGTCAAACCCATCGTCGATAAAATGCGCAGATCCATAAATCCACAATCATCATAATACGCATCCGCAGACATCTTCATCACGGGGGTAGTGGCCTTTAGCCCGGCAAAAAAGCCAACACCTAAAGCAACAATACCAAAAATCGCAATAAACCGATTCCATGTGTTTTTGATTTGACGGAAAACATTTTTCCGAAAAGCCGTTTTCATGGATTCACCTTACCATTCTATCAGAGAAATATCCATCGGCGTGGCGTTTAATGACATTTCGGCAACCATTCCATTCTTAATCCGAATCACCCGATCTGCCATTGCGGTCAACGCGCTGTTGTGCGTAATGACGATGACGGTCATGCCATTTTTTCTGCAAGAATCCTGCAGTAATTTCAAAATCGACTTGCCGGTATTATAATCCAAGGCTCCGGTAGGTTCATCACATAGTAACAACTTGGGATTCTTTGCCAATGCACGCGCAATGGCAACCCGCTGCTGTTCTCCGCCAGAAAGCTGCGCAGGAAAATTAGACATTCGATCCGTTAGTCCTACCTGCTTTAATACCTGCTCTGCATCCAATGGATCTTTGCAAATCTGCGAAGCTAACTCCACATTCTCTAACGCCGTTAAATTTTGGACTAAATTATAAAACTGAAAAACAAATCCTACATCGTACCGACGATATTCCGTCAATTGCTTGGAGCGAAACGACGAGATTTCCGTCCCGTCTACAGTGATCGTACCGCCGGAACAACTATCCATTCCGCCAAGCATATTTAAAATAGTGGTCTTACCAGCCCCACTTGGGCCAACGATGACGCAAAACTCACCTTTTTCAATCTTAAAATCAACACTGCGTACGGCGTTAATTTCGATATCGCCCATTTTATAAGTTTTACTTACATCCTTAAATTCAATAAAGCTCACGCTCTCCCTCTTTTCTTCTTTGGTTTCGGGTTTTGTCGTCTTTGAAATATTCTTCGAACCAGCTGCCCGGTTCTCCAAGTCAATGGAATCGAAATCAACATCAATAATATCACGGTCAACGTTAGCCACCAGGGTAAAACCGCCAACTCAAAAAATCCGGAAAAGACAGTAGCTGCAAGCAGCAAAATCAAAACAAACAACGCCGCGCAGCCGCCAAAGATAAATTTTCGGATTTTATCAAACGGCAAACAGATTCGGAACAATGTTACAAAGCCCACAAAGCCGGAGATCAATAGCGCCGCTGTTCCCAAAATATTCGGGTCGGTTAATCCGGCTATTTGCTCAATAATCATCAACGTCAACAAGCAACAAACATTGCTGACAGCAGACGGGATGGCATTCTGTAAAACATTTTCAATAAACCGTCCACGCACCCGGTGTCGATCCGGTTGTAAAGCAAGGAAAAACCCCGGAATACCAATCGTGATTGCACTCAACAAAGTTAAGTGAATCGAAATAAAAGGATAACTCAAGGGCAAAAGAATAGTCAAAACAGACAAGGCAAATGAAAAAATCGTTTTCACCAAAAATAACGCGCCGGAACGCTGAATATTATTGATCACACGCCTACCTTCAAAAACACAATCTGGAATCGACGCAAAATCGGAATCTGTCAAAACAATATTCGCAACTTTCGCAGCAGCGTCACTGCCCGAAGCCATTGCGATACTACAATCCGCATCTTTTAACGCCAATACGTCGTTGACGCCATCTCCGGTCATGCCGACCGTGTGTCCCTGTTTTTTTAAGGCCTGTACCAATTTTCGCTTTTGATCAGGCCGGACACGTCCAAACACGGTATATTTTTCTGCAAGTTCTGCGTAACTGACATTAGAACCCACTGTTGACAAATCAATATAGCGATCCGGTTGTGGAATCCCTACCCTGGATGCTATGGCAGAAACGGTGACGGGATTGTCGCCTGAAATTACTTTAATCGCCACATCATTTTGACGGAAGAAGCGAAACGTACGCTTTGCATGGGCACGAATCTCATCTTCAATAATAAACAAAGCTAAAGGCTCGGCGTTTGAAATATGCTGCTCATCCATCTGCTCGCACCGAGCAAATAGCAAAACTCGACAGCCCTGCGCAGCATATGTTTGAATCCGCTGGGACAGCTCATCTGGAATCTCTGATAAAATGAATTCTGCCGCACCAAATACATACTTTGAATCCGAAAAAGCACAGCCGCTCCATTTACGTGCAGAAGAAAACGGAACAACTCGTACGGCTTGGTACCGTTTGCTTTGGCCAAAATACTTTGATAATGCTTCCGCCGTAACAGAATGATCGTCCAAAGCGGCCAAGATCGACGGCATCATTCGAGACGCAATATCCTCGTCTGTTAAATTTTCTACAGTTTGCACATGCATTCTGCCCGATGTAATCGTTCCTGTTTTGTCGATACAAAGAACGTCCACTCGAGCCAACGATTCAATCGCATACATCTCCTGAACCAAGGCTTTTTGCTGAACCAAACGAATCATGCTCACAGCCAACGCAACACTGGTCAACAGATACAAACCTTCCGGGATCATCCCCGTTAATGCAGCCACTGTTTTGGTAACAGCTACAGAGAATGAGGAAAACTGAAAAGTACTGAAAGCACCTTCTCCGGCAATCGTGGCATATTGCTTAACCAGCAATAAAATGCCCATAGGGATTAAAACATAACCAACCGTTTTGATAATCTTATTTAAAGAGTTTAATAATTCTGAATTGATTTTTTTGTGCTTTTTAGCCTCAGCCGCCAATTTTGCGGCATAACTGTGATCTCCGACCTGTGTTAACTTGGCAAAGCACTGACCGGAACTGACAAAACTCCCGGACAGCAACGTGTCTCCCACTTGTTTTTTAACGGTCTCCGACTCGCCGGTAACCAGCGCTTCGTTTGCTTCCACATATCCGTCCAGAACAACAGCATCTGCACAAATCTGACTCCCCTGTGTAAACAACACAACATCATCTTGTACCAATTCAGAAACCTCTACGCTGCAACGTTTGGCATCCCGAATAACGTCCACATGCGGCGCCGTGAGAATCTTCAGCTTATCAACCTTATGCTTTGCCCGCATCTCCTGAACGATACCGATTACCGTGTTCGCAACGATAATAAGAATAAAAATGCCGTTTTTAAATTCTCCGACAGCTATGACAAACAAAAACAAAATAACATGAATTAAATTAAAAAAAGTAAAAACATTCGATTTTATAATATCTGCATAAGACTTCGACTGCGTCGGGGTAACCACATTGACCTTACCCTGCGCTTTTCGTTTCCATACCTGCTCAGATGTGAGCCCCTGGGGCGTTTGCATAAATCCTTACTCCTTTGCAATTGAAAGCAATCTTTGCTAAAAGCCAGCCAAAGACTACATTTATTTTTTTTCTTTACGAAGCCGCACGGTCAATAAAATAATTACTGCAACCGTTGCAGCAGCCAAAATCAAAACCACTACGATCCCCCAGATCGAATACGTGCTTTTCTCCGTCTGCTCCTTAATCTGAGAAGACTTCTCGCGCACAACATCTAATACGATCTGCCGTGTGGAATACTCATCCTCGGCTGTCAATGTGATCACAACACTATTATGTCCATACTCCAACTTGTCGTTATTTTCCACAACATAGTACGCATTCGGCGACTGCATGGCAACTCCGACGTCTAACTGTTCGATATTGTCTGCAACCGTAACGGAATACTCTGAGATGTCGTTATTAAAATCAGGCGTCAGCTTGCCGGCAGACAACGATATCACCGTCACCGTCGTATCGTTGGACTCCTGAATGGAAGGATTTTTTTCTCGGTATGCGTTGATCACATAATCCGTATATGTGTCAGATGTCGAAACACGTACATATAATCGCGTCACCGCGTCAGGTGCTAATGTTACACTACTGACGTCTACCACAGAACTGGAATAAGCCGGTTTTGCATCAATCGTAACCATCGATACATCATATCCGACATTTAAAGTATATTCGGTCTGCGTCGGACTAAAGGCCGGAACCAACTCCCCGCTGGACACTCCCATAGAGGACAGTCGCGTCGGATAAGGTACCGCGGTTGCAATGGTCCGACTATATAAAGCATCTTCTACCGCAATGGAATATTCTGAATTGGTCGCAACCAGGTCTGTTGCAGATACAGAGATTTTCTTACCCTGCTGAGAAGACCGAATTTTAAACGTAAGCGTAAACAACTGTTTGTTTCCGTACAACTTTTGAGCAATATCTGTTTGATATAAAACAAAATGAACGTCCCCGTCAGCCGTATTTGTCTGCAACTGAAAACCTCGATCATTCACGTTTTTTGCCGTCTGAAAAGTCATGATCTGCGGATCATAGGTGATGGTTCCCTGTACTCCCGTAATCGCAACACCGTCTAAAGAAAATGTAATACTTAATGTATCCGAGCTATGCACAACCTCGGCTCCGGATAACGTAGCCTTGGCTATGGTACGTGCAGAAAAAGACACCTGTGAAAAACAGAACAAAAACAGAACTAAGGCAACAGTTGTACAAAGTACTCTTTTCAAAATCATTTCCACTCCTCGATTGTGACACAATATGGTTATTGTTTTCTCAAAACTTATAATGGTCCCATCGTTTGATCTTTTGAATGCGGCCGTAATTTTACCCGAAGTACAATCACAATATACAAAACGATACAAGCAAACAATATGATACTCAACCAAATATATAAACAAACACCAAGCGGTGCAGAACAATTATGACACAACGTACAATCGGCAACGGCAGTATTCACCGTATTCAATTCAACAGTGGTATAATATGTATTGGTACCATAACTTGCAGTCTGAGACCATGGCGTTTTAATATTATTGGTAAAAGAATCCTCTGGGTTCGCCTCAAAAATATACCGCATCCGAAACTCTGCATATAACGTATCCGGATTTAACGCATCGGGCAGTGTCACGGTTCTTTTTCCGGCAGCAAACGGATTGGTCGCATCTGAAATATCGGCATCAATCCAACTGCCCCCGTTGGTACGAACCTGCGCTACCAAAGTGTATTCACGACCGGTTAAAGCAGAAAGATCTACCGCGGTTTGTAAAAAGGATTCCGACAACTGCACGTCAAACGTCAACGTCAGCTCCTGTGTCTGAGAGTCTGTATTCAGCTGAAAATCAGCAATAACAGGAGCCTCCGGCGATTTCGGAACCGGAATCGAATTTTCCGGAGAATATTGATAAACTTCAGACCAATCGGATGTCAAATACCGGTTCAAAGAAAAATCAGGGGCATCTATATTAGTAAAACCAAGAACATAGCGACAGCGAAGATACAATTCATGCTCCGCGTAATCAAAATAATCCAATGTATACCCGCTATCGGAAGTCTCCGTCCGAATATATTCAGAAAACAGCTCCTTTTGCGCAGGATCTGATAAAACAAGCACATCACTCTTGGTAATCACGCTCAAGCTTGAAGCAATCGCACTAAGCGGACTGGCAACGACAGTCTGTCCGTCCTTGCAATCCCAGTCCGAGGTATAATGCCAATCCGATGAACTGTCTACAGACCAATCATATTGTATGTATAAGGAAACATAGTCGTATCCGTATTTTTGTTTAAATGCGTTACGGTCCTGTTCACACTCGCTGATAACGGATAAAATAGAAGAAGGGGCCGCAGAATACATTCCAATATAACCTGCCGCACGAGAGTCGGTATAATACGTATATACCGACGGAGCCGGAATCGACTCCAGCGGCAACTCCTCAGCACCAGACATAAAGCCGAGTCCCATAACGATTATACACAAGAAAATAAACCCGGCTAAAATACGTTTTTTCATCTTCTGTACCCCCTGCATCGACATCCTATAAACGCGGTAATATCTTTTCATTTTATTATACCATATTCTTACTTTTTTTTAAAGAGTTATTCTAAAAAAAATATCAGGAATTTGTCGAAGATTTCATAGCATTTATGTAACAACTCCGCCTAATTTAGAGAAGGGCTGTTTGAAAAGTATTTGACAAATAACGCGAAGTATGATAGTATATAAGAATAAAAAATCAGATGAAATATAAAATCTTATCTTGTAAAAGAACTTTTTATACAGTGAGGTTTACCCCCATGCAAAACGGCTCATTTAAAGTTAAATATATTGCAAGCACAGTAGTATCGACCGTGTTATCCGTGATCTTGTTTGCTCTGTTTTTTGTCGGAGGACAAAACGGAATCATTCATCAGTACTTCTCAGAGATCAGCCCGGTTGTTTCCCTTCAGGCCGAAGAAAACACAAAACAAGGCGATATCCAGAATATGACACCGGAACGACTGGTTCAAACTTATGAAAATTATTTAAATTCCGAATACCTGATTGTAGTAAATAAAGATCATGCATTGCCGCAAAACTATACCCCTGAATTGACGCAAGTTGGTTCGACGGGAATCTTTTTGCAAAAAGAAGCCGCAGAACAACTCCAGGCTTTTCTTGCAGATGCCAAAGAAGCCGGATTCGACTGTCAGATACGCAGCGGCTATCGTGATGAACAAACACAGCAAAATTTATATAACGAAGAATACAAACGAAATCAAGCTGCCGGATACTCGGGAGATGAAGTGATTACAGCAAAGACGAAGCTGAATGTTGCCCCTGCCGGATACAGCGAACATCAAACCGGATTAGCAGTCGACATCGGCCAGACGGAAGGTTCCGGCGGATCTGACGCGGAATATGAAGCTTTTTACCGATATGCAAAAGAAAACATTTATAAATACGGCTTTATCGTGCGATATCCCGCCAACAAAAAGGACTCTACCGGATACGATGAAAAGCCCTGGCATTTCCGGTATATCGGAGATGTTGAGCAAGCCCAATACATCACCGAAAAAGAAATCAGCCTAGAAGAGTATATCGAATATCTGAAGGCACAAATTGAGCTCAATCAACAACGCATTGAAGAAAACAGTCATAAAGTAGTTGTTTCACAATTCCAGTAAGTTCAAAAATAAAAAACAGAGTTTGGACGAAGTTTCGTTCAAACTCTGTTTTACTTTTATACTCGTTTATCAAAAAATGGCCTCAATATTCTTCGTTCACACAATTTCTTATATGTAAAAACATTTTTTATATTTATATAATAAAACCTTTTGAAAAGGAGACTATTTTATAAAACTCATTCTTCCGGCTTTGCCCGCGCCGGCGACACTCGCTGCAAGACAATCCGTAACGGAATATAAGTTAATAATCCGCTGATCACGGCAAAAAGGGTCAACAACGGAGAAAAGGAAAGTACGGCCGCATTGCCTAATACAAAAACAGCCGCCAGCAACTGCCCGAATACATGACATACCGAACCACAGACATTAACGCCTAAAACGGAAAAACAACGTATTCTCCGACAAAGACACATCGCAATAACAGCAAATAACATCCCCGTCAACGAAAAAAACACAGACGAAAGACGACCCGCAAATATCAGTGCAAGCAGGCACTTCGATATACCAAACCCCAATGCCACCGGGAAAGAATACCGGCACACCACATAAGCTAAAAGCACATTGGAAATTCCAATTTTCACTCCCGGAACCGGAATGGGCAGCACAATCATATTTTCCACATAAGAAAGCGCTAAGGCAGCGGCTAAAAGCACCGCCAGTTCGGATATCTTTCGAACAGAATTATCGTGTAACCGCATCTACGCCTCCTTCGCCGGCAATCTGAATCAATAAACGATTCGGCAGGCAAACAATGGAACTTCCCACGGTACTGGTCTTGCCCATCTGCTCACAAAGATGATCAGGACAAGAAGTATTCCGAACAAAAACACAGCCGGATTCGATCACAACATCGCCGATATTTTCTAAGGAAATCGTTTGATCCTCTTTTAGGCTGTAAACACCGTATACCTGCCCGTCCACACGAACGACCACCTGATTTCCCACAGGCTGTCCCCAGAAAAAAAAGAACGGCACACATCCGATTACCAGCAAGATAAAAATTAAGATAAAATCAGCCGCTCGAATCTTCAGCTTCATCACTGATACATCGAAAAGTCATTGTTGGTGATCTGGAAAGAAACATCACCCAAAACTAACACCTTGCTGCGATTATTGACTAAAACGGCGCCTTCAATCTTCCCTTCCGAGATTGCGGTGTTTAACATGTCTAAGCATCCGGTAAACCCTTTTACAAAAGCGGCCGTGCTCAAGGCGTCTGCATACGCGCCGTCTTTGGAAACAATCGTTGCACTAAGCAAATCCGTATCGGCAGGATACCCTGTAGCAGGATTCAAGATATGATGATACCGCTTGCCCTCATATTCAAAATAACGCTCGTAAGAACCCGAAGTAACAACCGACACATCATTACACTGAATTTCACCAATAATATCCTTGGAAGTTTCATCGTCGATCGGGTTTTGAATGCCCACACGAAAAGCATCGGTTCCCTCTCGAGTGCCGTACACCGTCACATTTCCACCTAAGTCTACAATTCCACAAGTATATCCGGCCTCCTGCAACGCTTGTGCAACACGCTGCCCTGCATACCCTTTAGCCAAGCCTCCGACATCAAGAACCTGCCCGTATGTAGGCATGATAATTTGCTTATTCGCATCATCAAATTGCAGTTTTTGATAATCTACATATTCTTTTTCACGCAGAATCTCATATTCCGCAGGAGGCTGAGTTGCCTGTCCAATATTCCACAGGCGCGTTAAAGAACCGATCGTTAAATCAAAAGATCCGCCGCTTAACTGACAAATCTCATACCCTTTTTTTATTGTCTCATACTGCTCATCGTTTAACTGTAAAACATCGTTGTTTTTTGTTGCAGCATAAAGATTTGTCGCGGGATCAAGCCCTAATAAATTGCCATAGGTATTGGTCGCTTCTTCGGCAATCTTGCCAAATCCGTCATCAAAATCCCCAAATACGGTAACCGTACAATCTGTATCTAATGCTGTGTACTGATAGACCTGCCGTTTGACTCCGTTTGCATCCGTATCCGGCCCCCCATACTGAACCTGATTTTGCTTTCCCTTACAGGCGCTCAGGCCTAAAACAAGGCAAAGAACAGCCACGGCTGCGATTAATCGTCTACATTTCATGTTCATCGTCCCCCTCTAAACGCCAGTCAATCTGACTCAATCCGTGTTGTTTTAAAAATGCATTTGTCTTGGAAAAATGACGACACCCAAAAAATCCCGTTGCCGAATAAGGGCTCGGATGCGCAGCTGTTAAAATCAAATGACGGGGATTGGTGATCAATTCCATCTTTTGTTTTGCATGATTGCCCCAAAGCAAAAAGACGACAGGATCCGGTCGGTCATTTAACAACGAAATAATACGGTCCGTCAACAACTCCCAGCCTTTCCCTTTATGGCTGTTCGGCTGCCCGGCCCGGACGGTCAGCACCGTATTCAAAAGCAAAACCCCATGCTCTGCCCACCGAGTTAAATTTCCGCTTTTAGGCGGCTCAATCCCCAAATCGGCTTTTAGTTCTTTAAAAATATTCACTAAAGAAGGCGGAGGTGTCACTCCGTCCTGCACCGAGAAGCACATTCCATGTGCCTGCCCCGCACCATGATAAGGATCTTGGCCTAAAATAACAGCTCGTACATCATGATAAGCGGTCTTTTTTAAAGCGTTAAAGATATCGTTCATCGGCGGATAAATCCGCGCCGAAGAGTATTCTTGTTTTAAAAATTGGCGAAGTTGCAGATAGTAATCTTTCTGAAATTCCTCTGCTAACAACGCATCCCAGTCATTCCCGATATGTACCATAAACCTGACTCTCCGTGATTTTTTTTCAGTATACCAAATCCCCAACAAAAAATCAAGTCCCGGTGCCGTTTTCTGCTTGATTTTTTACAATTTGTTTGTTATAATAAGGACAAGTATATGGTTAATTCATACAAAAAGAAAGGAACCCGTTATGAAAGTTACATTTATCGGTGCTACACATGAAGTCACAGGAAGTTGTACGCTCATCGAGGCATGTGGAAAAAACATTCTGGTAGATTGCGGGATGGAACAAGGAAAAGACTTGTTTGAAAATCAGCAACTTCCGGTAAACCCTTCCGCTATCGACTGCGTACTTCTTACCCATGCACACATTGACCATTCCGGGAATTTACCTCTATTATACAAAAACGGATTTACAGGAAATGTCTATGCCACACGTGAAACTTGTAATCTGGCCAGAATTATGTTGCTGGACAGCGCACACATACAACAATTTGAGGCAGAATGGCGTAATCGGAAAGCCCAACGAAGCGGAGAACCGCCTTATGAACCCATTTACGATATGGAAGATGCGCAAGGGTTGATTGAAAAATTAGTAGAGTGCCATTATGGAAAAAGATTTTCATTATATGATGGAATTGAAATAAGATTTACCGATATCGGGCACCTGTTAGGGTCTGCAAGCATTGAAATATGGTTAACCGAACAGCAGACTACGAAGAAAATCGTCTTCAGCGGAGACGTCGGCAATTTGCACCAACCGATTCTGAAAGACCCGCAGCCAACCCAGCAGGCCGATTATGTAGTCATCGAATCCACTTACGGGGATAAAACCCATGGACCGCGCCCCGACTACATACAAACGCTGACCGAATATATCCAGCAGACGTTTGATAACGGCGGCAATGTTGTCATTCCAGCATTTGCAGTAGGAAGAACACAAGAATTACTATACTTTTTAAGACAAATCAAAGCAGAACATAAAATCAAAGGACACGACGGTTTTAAAGTTTATGTTGACAGTCCTCTGGCTAACGAGGCAACGAAAATATTTATGAACTGCGGAATCGAATATCTGGACGAAGAGGCCTCAAAATTGGTACAGGCCGGCATTAACCCGATCACTTTTGACGGTTTGATCACATCGGAAAGCAGCGACGATTCCAAAGCAATCAATTTTGATCCCGACCCCAAAGTGATTATTTCTGCCAGCGGAATGTGTGAAGCGGGCAGAATCAGACATCACCTCAAACACAATTTGTGGCGGCCGGAATGTCTGATTTTATTTGTTGGATATCAGGCGGTCGGAACACTGGGACGCAGTCTTTTTGAAGGAGCAAAAAAAGTCAAATTATTCGGAGAAACCATTCACGTCAACGCCCGCATCGAATATTTGCCGGGAATCAGCGGTCACGCAGACAGAGACGGTCTGGTGGCCTGGATAAAGAATTTTGAAGAAAAGCCGCAAAAAGTCTTTGTCAACCACGGAGACGATGCAGTTTGCGAATCTTTTGCCGCTTATCTGAAAGAATCTCTTGGCTTTGATACGCTGGCCCCTTACAGCGGCACATGCTACGACCTGCTTGAAGATGTTCCGACGCAACTGACACAGGGTATCCCGGTTGTGAAAGCAAAACCGGAATCTTCCCGCAATCAACAACTGTATCAAACCCTTGTCAGTGCTGCCGAAAAACTGTTGGCCGCAGCAAAAAAATGCGAAGGATATCCCAACAAAGAAATTGCCGGCTATACCTCGCAGATTGAAGAGTTGTGCCGGAAAATTCAGAGATAAAATCAAAGATTTTTCATAAGCCTAAATTTGTCATATACACATGTCAACCAATAATTACAAACTTATAAAAGACGTGAAAAATACATAAAACAAAGACACAACACTATTAAAGAGGTGATCAAATGACAACTTCATCTGCACTTATTGTGGGAGATAAGATCATAGAAACAAAAGACATGACAAAAGAACAAAAAGCCGCTCTTGCAAGACTTTTGCAAAAGCGAATCATTGAATCTTTTTATGACGACGTTATTGTGGATGACGAAGGAGCGGAAGAAATACTAAGAAACATTTAAGATCATGCTAAATAAAACATAGACGGCTTCCAACTGCAGCAGATTTATATATCCCACCTTTTGATACTAATTTTCACTATTTTTTCTATCTGTTTAATGGTTATATGGCAGCGCCCAGCAAAATGCTGGGCGCTGCCATCTTATTTTGTTTTAAGATCAATCTTTTTTACGACGCAAAAACGACATCGAACCCACATAGTCCGGATATGGTATACGCACCGTCATCTCCGCGTGCGGAGCCGCTAAAATTTCATTTCCATCCTGATCAAACATTTGTTTGACCGTAAAGGTAACAGGCTCTTTATTGGCTTGCACCAACTCCAGACGATCCCCGACGGTGAACTTGTTCTTTTGCTTGGCAACCAGCACTTTGTTCAGCGGTTCATATCCCATGACAACCGCCGAAAGTTCATAGTCGCGGATGTAACTGGATTCCGTAAAATTCATGCTATCCTGCCGCTGATCCCCATAATAAAAGCCTGGATAGTACTGACGGTGACTGACTTTGCAAACTTCCTGATAAAGATCCGGAATTTTTTGTTCGTACAAATCCAAATCCTCAAAGCAATAGTCAATCGCCCGCCGATAGGCCTGCGTAACACAAGAGACATAATACTCGGTTTTGACCCGTCCCTCAATCTTAAAACTATCAATCCCTGCATTGCATAAATCCGGCACATGGTCAATCATACAAAGGTCTTTTGAATTAAAAATAAACGTTCCGGTATCAGTCTGTTCTACCGGAAAATATTCGCCGGGCCGAGTCTCCTCCATCAAAGAATATCTCCACCGGCACGGCTGCGCGCAATTACCGCGATTAGCGTCCCGCCCCACCATAAAATTGGACAGCAGACAACGCCCCGAATGTGACATACACATGGCGCCGTGGACAAAGGCCTCGATCTCCAGTTCTCTCGGAATCCGCTCCCGGATCACACGAATATCATCAAAAGATAACTCCCGGGCAAGAACGACACGGCTGGCCCCCAGTTCATACCAGGCCAGACAGTCTTCATAATTACAGATATTGGCTTGAGTTGAAACATGAACAGACATTTTGGGACATTCGCGACGAATCATCATAAACAGCCCCAAATCTGCGCAAATAATGGCGTCAATACCAATATCCTCCAAAAAGTGAAGATACTCCGGAAACCGCATCATTTCATCATTACGAGGAACGGTGTTACAGGCAACATAGACCCGAACCCCACGTGCATGGGCGTAACGAACGCCTTTCTGCATATCCTCCGCGGAAAAATTCTTCGCCGCCGTCCGCAGCGAAAATTCTTCCCCTCCGATATAAACAGCATCCGCACCGTATTCCACCGCATAACATAACTTGGTATAATCCCCGGCAGGAGCCAATAGCTCCGGTTTTTTCATTCCGCTCTTCCTCCTATCCGTTCCGATTACTGATCGAGCGCATTAAATCCAGCCCGGATCCTGTAATCAACCCAATCACAAAAATAACAATACAGATCCAAATGATCTGAACAAAGAAACTGATAATGATCAGATGTTTTGCCGTTTCCCTCTCCATTTTTTTGTCTTCAACGGCAATGATACAATAGGCCGCGGCAATCACGATGCCGATCACGGGAACAAACGCGGCCACAATACGCAGCCAAATGGGAACCTCTTCTTTTTGTGTTTCGTCAAAAGTCTGCGCAATCCTCTTTCCCTGCACAATCAATTTATACCGACATTCGTCGCATTCGTCGGCATTTAAATCAAATTCTTTGCCGCAGTTGGGACAAATTTTATACCGAACCTGCTTTTCCAAATCATATCCGCACTTTTCACATACCGTATGGGAATAAGCGTTAATATGCCCGCAATTCGGACAAATCTTTTTCATCTTTTACCTCCGCACACTGACGGTCACGCCGTCGCTGATCGGCAAAATGACCGTATCAAGAGTTTCATCCGCCTGTAACCGACGCAAAAATTCATCTAAACGGGTCACAATCGTCCGGTTGCGCCGGACATCGGGGACCCCTTTGGCAACATAACCGTTAAACAAAACATTATCGGCAACCAGCACACTCCCGGAATCCATAAGCCGCAAACATTGCTGTAAAAAGACCGGATATTGCCCCTTTGCAGCGTCCAGAAAAATCAAATCTGCTTTACCCGGAATCGTCGGAAGAATCTCGCCGGCATCCCCTTCTAAAAGCGTGATGGCCTGCTGCGCGTCAAACCGCATAATATTTTCTTTTGCCGGAGCAAGCATGACCGGATTGCGCTCGATGGTAATAATTTCTGCCTGCGGACAAGTCTGATGCATCAACAAAGCCGAAAACCCGATACATGTTCCGATTTCAATAATACGCCGAGGGTTACGAATCCGACACAAAATCTGCAACAGATCTGCCGTTTCGGGCTCTGCAATCGGATATTTCTGCTGCCGAGCCCACTGTTCTAAACGGCCTAATTCGCCGTCTCTTTCCCGACGTACAGCACGCATATATGCCGTGATGTGGGCAAATACAAGCCCGTCTTTATCCATAGATTATTCTTCCCCTGCCTGAGATTGATACCAATTCCGAAATTCACGCACGTTGACCATATGCTCGTCATATGTTTTTGCGAACTTAGTTACACCGTTGCCCACGTAACAAAAATAAAGATAGTCTGTCTGTTCGGGATACAAAACGGCACGAATTGCCGTAATGGTCGGATTCGAAATCGGCGTAGGCGTTAACCCTTCATACATGTACGTGTTATAAGGATCATCAGTTTGAATCTGCTCTGCCGTTAGGCTATAAGAACGCTCCTCTTTCGGAAGACGATAACTATAGCAAGCATCAGACTGCAATTTCATATCAATATCCAGCCGATTTAAAAAGACCGATGCAACTTTCGGCATATCAGCCGCAGTTCCCGCTTCTTTTTGAACAATTGAAGCCAACGTCAGCACCTCGTAAAAACTCAAATCACTGTCGGCCAAGCCTGCCTGGATATCGGTCTCCGAAATTTTAGCATCAAATTCATCGACTAATTTTTTCAAAGCGGCCTGAGGCGTTGTATCCTGATAAAATTCATAGGTATCCGGATATAAAAAGCCTTCCAGTCGGTTCGGTGTTCCCGGCTCGGGGATATAATCATACCCAAAATCATATGTATCCAAAACCTGGTCAAACTCTTCCTGTGTCCCGATGCCATTCTCAATAAACAAAGCCACAAAATCGGAAACCTCATCACCTTCCCGGAACCGGATTGTAACCGTTTGACGAGAAGAAGCTTTTTTAATAATACCATAAATGTCCGGATATCCTGCATAACGATAGAACTGCAAATCTCCGGTATTTAATGTGAATGAGGTGCCCTGAACACGAAGATAATCCATCAATTTGTCTTCATACTTCACCACGCCGCTGTCTGCCAATTTCTGTACAACGCTTTCGACCGTATCCGTATCGGAGACCGTCACGGTAATGATTTCATCGGTCCGATTCATCCCGTTACGTTCCCGATAGGCATCTAAAATACGATAGCCAAAAAAGCCCGCCGTCCCCAAAATAACAACGGCGACTAAAAGAACAACCAAAACGATGATCAATTTTTTTCTGCTGTTGTTTTTTCTGCGCCGTCTTGCGGCTGCATAGCCTTGTCTTGCCATAAAATTTCTCCTTCATTCAGAATATTCCGCTCTCGCTTCAATACCCGCTTATATTTTTTGATCGCGGAAGATAAAATCCCATATAAACTGATTAAAAACACCACAATGACGCCGTAAAACATAAACAGATCCAAGTCTACCTGCGCAAGCCTGTCGGAATACACCGACAAAAAATAAGAAATAATATTGTTTGCAAAATGCACAAACATAGCGGCAAAAATACTGTTGGTTAACAATACCGTTACCGCAAATACACAGCCGGCAAAAAACGTGGTCAGGAAAAACGGATCTAACCCATGCATCAAAACAAAAAGGGCCGAAGAAACTAAAATCCCATATAAGGTGCCTTTGTCATGAAATCCGGACAAAACGGCGCCTCTGAAAAACAACTCTTCAAAAATAGCCGGAATCAGCGCAACCGTAACAACGCCAAGCAAATAATTGTCGGATATGCTTGAAACATTGGTATTTTCTATTTGCACCCCAGCCAAATCAAAAAGCGCACCCACCGTATAATTCAATAAAAAACTGCCGCAGACTACCACAATCAAACATAACAAAACGATGCCGTAATCCCGAAATCGCGTAGCACGCAACCGAAAAAAGGCCTTTGCACCCATTCCGGCACTCATCTGCAACAGCAAAATACCGCATACCGTAAACAGCAATACACTGACTGCGCTGAATACAATCTGCCGATACGGGAATTCAAACAATCCCAAAACAGATAAGATTGCCATCATGCCCAGACACATTGCACCGGATATCCATGTCTTTTTCATTTGCTCTATAACCGTCCTTTATTACCGTAAGCGAAAGATTCCGCTTTCTGTCATCAAAATGTCCACTCGCACATCATACCTACCGCGAGGAAGTCGTGTTTCGATATCTTCATCATAGCAGATACCGACCGTCACACCGCTAAAACCCGGCAAAAAACGGTCGTAAAATCCACCGCCATACCCCATTCGATACCCTGAGGTGTCGTAAGAAAGCGCAGGAACAATACACAAGTCGCTGCTTTGAGGCTGATATACGGGTGCTGTCTGTGCAGGTTCTCGGATTCCCATCGTACTGCAAGTTAATTGATCCAGATTCTCTACATAATGATAAATCATCTGATGATTCTGTACACACCGCGGATATAAACAATGCTTTCCTGCAGCTAACGCATGGGCAAATAAGCCGTCGGTATCAATCTCCGTCGGCAAAGAGGCATATAATAAAATCTGACGCGCCTGTCCATAGGCCATCGTCGATACAATATGTTCTAAAATCAACCGGTCGCGCCGGACTTTTTCTTCCGGCAAAACCGCCGCACGCAGCGCCTTATGTTTGGCACGCATACGGTACTTGATATCACGTAAGTTCTGATGTTTCATCAGTGTATCGATTCCCGGATCCGATCGGCCGCTGCATCTCCCAACAACACGCGAACCAACGTAAGACCAAACTCTATACACGCACCGGCACCGATTGCCGTGATCATTTTACCGTCTTGAACCACTCGCTGACGGCAAATTTCAGCCCCATGAAGATCCGATTCAAAACCGGGATAACAAATCGCCTGTTTTCCATTTAGATATCCACGTTTCCCCGGCACGGTCGGCCCCGCGCAGATCGCGGCAATATAACAGTTTTGCGCAACGGCTTTCTGCAACAGCTCGTCCATCTGCTCCAAATGGTCCAGATTCGTTGTACCCGGCATTCCGCCCGGGATGACCAACATGCTCATATCTTCTATTTTTAATTGATCCAGACCAATATCTGCCTGAACACAGACCTTTTGTGAACTAACGACCTCTAACGTATTGGGTTTTACGCTAACGGTACGCACATCCACACCGGCACGACGCAGCATATCTACCGGCGCAAGTGCTTCAATCGTCTCAAAGCCATCTGCAAGTAATACATAAACCATAAAACTACCTCCTCAATTAAACATCGCGTTACAATATCCAAAATTCCCCGACAAATCCGCCGGACGAATTTGTTCATGATCTAAAACAAGCCCCATGCCCAACACTGAATCACTGCCAGCATCTTCAATACAGACCGGCATATCAACACTATTGCAGAAAGCTTGAAAAGATGGAGATCCGCTATATTCCACAACCCGATATTGCGCAGGCTCCTTCATTGCAAAAATCACATCCTGCCCATCTGTAAAAATCTCTCCGCCTGACAAAATATGTTCCGCTGCATAAGCAGAAAACATAGATTTCGGCTTGTAACAACAAAACGGCATTTTCTGATATCGCTCCTGATAACGCGGATAATAATCCTCTACTTTTTCAGAACTAATCTTTTGAAATGTTCCAGCCTCAAAGCCATTAGGATTGATCATTGTTTTAGAATAAGAAAACATTTCCGAAAAACCAAATCGTCCATAATATGAAAATAAAGACGTAGTTGCGGGAATCAAACAAACAAAAGGGACTTTTTGTTTGTTTAAATCTTCTATCGCAAAGCGAATTAACGCCGAAGCATATCCTTTACTTCTAGACTTGGTAAAAGAAGCAACATAGCAAAAATAAGAACATAACCCTTCAAAGTCTCCACATCGCAGCATATATTGCGGGGCGGCTAAAGCAGACTGAAGTTCTCCGTTTTCTGTTACGGCATATAAGACGGATGGATTCAGCCAACCACGTTCGGACAAAAATCGAAGATATTTTTCACTAACCGAAAAAGCATCGCCATAAAGTCGACATAGCGCTTCAAAATCATCAAACGGATGAACAAACTCCATTACTTACTCCTTTAGATTCAACGCACCTTATCCACCAATATATCGAGCCATATACTTTTTTAACAAAAAGGCTGGATGATAACTCAATTTGGCTTTTCGTAGCCCTTCTAAACCGACATCGTCTTCCCGGTTGATATACTGTCCGTCTAACCTTTTTGCAAACTCGTTGTTAATCACGCTATAGCACGTTTCAAAACCGGGGATACACTTTTCAAAGTGTGTGATAAACATATCCGGGCTGCGCCGGGTTCCGATCGTAAACGCAACCGGATTCTCATCTACATAAATTAAAATTCCCTCACACTGTAAAAACTCAAAATGTTCACAGGCACGCAGCACGGCAACCCGATCATCTTCGCCGTCGCGGGCAGCACTCCATTGCTCAAAAACACGCAGACAATCCGAAATGCGGGACGAATCAATTTTTTGAACCTGATAATCCGGATACAAACTACGAAACTTGTTGATATGATTGCGCTTTCCGTTATATTTTTTTCCTTTCAAGTCCGCCAGGTCCGACCGCAGATAGACATAGTCTTCCGCATCGCGGTATTCCGCAACTTCAAACTGTTCCGGATAAAGCTGCTGCATCAGTTCCAAATCCTCCTGGCCTATATATAAACGCAGTTGTTTTCCTTCCAACTCTATAAGCCGAGCCAATGCCTCTTTCTGACTCCCGCACCCGGCAGGAAATGCATATAATGGATGCTCATTTTGCATATACCGGATAAACATCATCTTTTGGTCAAAACAAACTTGTGTTTTGTATACCGGCTGCCAGGCAAATAAATTTAAAAAAGACAAATCACATCCGAGATATCGGCTGCAAGACAAGCCGGTACATACCTGCGAACGGTCTTCTAATAAAACATCTCTAAAATTAAGCATAAATCAGCAAAAAGCCGCTAACACCTCGTTGTATAAAATATCATTGATCTGTTGCACACTCTTCATTTTTCCCGATTGCACACATTCAATACGTGTCATAAAACCTTTTTCACAGGCAAAAATGCCCATTTCATAACATTTTTGAAGATAGGCAAGATCTTTTTCATGAATATCTTTTTTTTGCTCATCGCCCTGATATCGATGTTCGACCTGTCCGACACTGACTTGAGGTGGAACATCTAAAAAGAACACGCGGTCCGGCTGCGGCAATCCCAACCGATGATATTCAAAATCACAAAGCCATTCAAAAAAAGCTGGAACCTGCTCCGGAGGCAGTTTAGAACCTTGATGAATCATATTGGACGTCACATACCGGTCGCTGATAATCACGCCGCCATCCTGATAAAATTGTCCCCAAAACTTCTTGTATGACGCATACCGGTCTACGGCATAAAATGACGATGCGGCATACGCATTCACATCTTGAGGATGACTGCCGAATTCCCCCGCAAGATACATCCGAATCAAGGCCGAGGAAGGCTGCTCATACATCGGAAATTTAATTTGCATCACACGCTTATTCTCCTGCTCAAGACGTTGTTTGAGCGCCGCAATCTGCGTGGTTTTTCCGCTGCCGTCAATACCCTCAACAATAAACAATTTACCCATTCTTCTGCTCCAACTCTGCAAAATACTTCCGCACCTGCGCGGCTTGTCCGCACGACATGGATCCCTCCGGACAGGGACCACTGACACAACCGGGACCCGCCTTGCGAAAAATCGTGGGCGCTACTTGCTTAACCAACAACAGCATCTGAGTTGCCAGTTCTCGAATTTCCCACTGCGCCCGATTACAGCAACGGTGATGAAAGAAATTCAGCAGACTGCGTGCATTCATGCTGACCATCATCTTCGTTGCACAGGCATTTGGCAACACAAAACGAGCGTCTTCCAATACGCCGCGCTCCGCCTGTTTTTTTGCAGCTTCGGCATCTACCCCCTGTGCAACCAGTTGCTCATATCGGTCCTGTTTTAAAATTTGCGCAAGCTCATCATAAGAACGCTGCGCGCTCTCCATAGCCTGGATAAAAACGGCTTTGGCCTGAGGGTTCTGCTCAATGGTATGCGGAACGACATATTCAAAACAATCACTTTTTACATATCGCTGGCTCTGAACACTGAAAGAGGCGATCCGGTGCCGGGTGATCTGTGCTAGCAACGCCCGCGAAACGCCTTCGATCCCAAACGTAAAGTAAGCATGTTCCAATGGACTTTCATGCCCCATGGACGCCAGTTTATCCAAAAAACGCTCCACCGCTTCCGGCGTCTGTTTTTGCATCAAACTGTCAATATCCGATGCCGAATAACAAAGTTTGGCCGCACACGCAACCAGTACCTGCGCCTCGGGCGTATAAGTCAGTAACTCAACGTGCATAAAAACCCCTCTACTTTCTTTTCTCCACACTTCGTTCCGTTATTAAAACAGAGACGTTCCAACTATCCCTACAAAAAAGAACACGATATTCGTTTATTACAGTTTATTATACCACATTCGATATCGTTTGACAATAGCATTTGCAAAACCCACTCGCAAACCTGTTACTTGATTTTTCTGCTGCGGCGAGGTGCCTCTGTTCCCCAACCGTCAATATCGGCTCGACGCAATGCGCCAAACACCCGCTTTTTCATTCCGTCATAATGTTGTTCCAATAAATCCAGCAATTCTTTAGTATCCTGGCGCTGCGTGTGTCCATTTGCCGGACAAGTATTGACAACGATCGGCAATCCGCATCGTTTAACTCCGGCTCGAACACTATTTTCGGTCATGTAAATCAACGGTCGGATCACACAAAGACCCGTACGCGACAAATCGGTTACCGGCCGAAAACAGCCGATTCGCCCCTCGTGGATCAGATTCATAAAAAAGGTTTCTAACACATCGTCGTAATTATGGCCGAGCGCCACCTTATTTGCTCCCAATTCCACGGCAGCCGTGTTCAAGGCTCCCTTTCGCATCACAGAGCACAACGAACACGGATTGCTTTCTTTTCGAACATCAAAAACGATATCATAAATATCCGTTTTACGCACCACATATTCAATCTGTTCCCGCTCACAAAACTGCCGAACCGGCGTAAAGTCCATATCCGGCGCACCGGTGTCGATCGTGACGCCAAAGACGGAAAACGGCTTGGGGTAAAAACGGGAAAGTTGCTTGAGCGCCGCCAACAACAACACGGAATCTTTGCCGCCCGAAACCCCGACACAAATCCGATCGCCGCTTTGAATCATTTGATAATCCTCAACCGCGCGCCGTACCGGGCTTAAAATCTTCTTCATTGAGGTTTTCCTCCAATAAAATATGGGGAATTGTCCCAATAGACAATTCCCCTCCTGTTCTTGTTTTGAATTAAAGAGCCGCTTTAGCCTTTTCTGCAATAGCAGCAAATGCAGCCGGATCGCTAACGGCAAGCTCAGCCAAGACCTTTCTGTTTAGGTCAATGTTAGCCTTTTTCAAACCGTTAATAAATCTGGAATAGTTGATTCCGTTTGCCTGTGCAGCGGCAGAGATACGAGTAATCCACAAAGAACGGAAATCTCTCTTCTTTAACTTTCTGCCAATATAAGCATACTGCAAAGACTTCATAACCGCTTCGTTCGCGGTTCTGTACAGTTTGGACTTTCCGCCAAAATAACCTTTGGCAAGTTTTAAAATCTTCTTATGTCTTCTGCGCGTTGTTGTCGCACCTTTTACTCTAGCCATTTTTTGTTCCTCCTAAATTACGCGTATGGAATCAATTTCTTTATTGTAGGTGCGTTTGCAGGGCTTGCATAATTGGCCTTGCGCATCCCTCTTTTATATTTGGTTGATTTCTTGGTCAAAATATGACGTCTGAACGCGTGGTTAATCTTTACCTTACCGCTTTTGGTCACTTTGAATCTTTTCGCTGCGCCTCTATGCGTCTTCTGCTACAGTTTCATGCTGAACAACTCCTTCTTTTAAACTTATAAAA
>WHHJ01000024.1 GCA_014872655.1 Clostridia bacterium | reverse complement strand
ATCGGAATCTTTTTTATTAATGATAAGGTATCTTTTTAAAAAAGGATTAACAATAAGTCGATCTTTGTTGACAATTTTGTTGAAATGTGCTATAATCATTACAGAATCATTATTATATTGGGTTAATATCGGTGATTATGTGTTTTTTTTGTATCCGAGACCTTGAACTTTTTGTAATATCGGGACCAAACACATATGCTGATGAATTCAGGAAAGGAACCATTTTATATGGAGAAAGTAATTCTTATTGCGGATGACAACAAAGATATTGTTGACATATTAAAGATATACGCGCAAAAAGAAGGGTATCGGACCGTTTGCGCATACGACGGCGAGCAGGCATTGAAGTTGCAAAAAGAGTGTAATCCTGCATTGATTTTGTTGGATGTAATGATGCCTAAAATCAATGGGTATGACGTATGCAAGCAAATTCGGCAGACGTCGAATGTTCCCATAATAATGGTGACTGCAAAAAGCGAAGAAGCAGATCGGATTTTGGGGTTGGATATCGGTGCCGACGATTACGTAACCAAACCGTTCAGTCCTCGCGAGGTTATGACTCGGATTAAGGCTGTTTTGCGCCGAGTTAATGATGAAGCAACGGATGATCGCAACAAGCGGATTGAAATTGCTGGGCTGATGATTGATATGAACAGTTATGAGGCCAGCGTGAATGGTAAGCCAGTTGTTTTGACGAAAAAAGAGATCGAAATTTTGTGGTTATTTGCTACCAATCCGGGACGTGTTTACACGCGTGACCATTTGTTGGAGAATATTTGGGGATATGAGTATTTCGGGGATACCCGGACGGTTGATACGCATATTAAACGTATTCGTACAAAATTAAATCTGGACGATAGTGTCGGATTTGACATCAAGACGGTATGGGGCGTCGGATATAAATTTGAAGTCAAATAAGGTGCTTTTATGTTGAAACGAATTTCTGTTCGAATCACAACAATTTTTATAGCGGTTTCAGTACTGGTGGTTTTAATCACCAGTATTATTTTCTCTTTTCTGTTTCGAAACTACACGGTTACGGAGCAAAAAAAGACGCTAACGCTGTGCGCGGAGGAAATTGCACAACTTGTTTCGGAAGATAAAGCTTCCAGTTATGCATACAATAATCGTATTATTACGGATTACAACCTGTTCAGTGAAGGTGTTTTGCATGCGCAGGTTTGGATTATCAATACCAATGGCGTGTTTGATCGGGTGAAGGAAAGTGAGAAAAAGTCTCCGTTGAATATTATGGAATTGGACCGGGATCAAATTGAGTTGATCCAGAGAGGATTCAACGGTGAAGAATTTGATACCCGTTCTTTTTCGCCCTATTTTGGTGAAGATACGCTGAGTGTCGTTGTCCCTGTGTATGCTACGCAGACAGGATATGAGGCATCGGAAGAGTCTATCGTTGGGGCGGTTGTTATTCATTGTCCGCTATCGGATATCAATGAAAGTTATTCCAGTGCATCGGGAATGCTGATTGCTTCGGTTGCGATCGCCATTGTGGTTTCTGCGGTGGTTTCGGTGGTGTTATCTTCTAATATTACCAAGCCCATTAAGCAGATGTGTGGGGTTGCCTCGGAGATGGCAGCAGGAAATTATAATGTTCGGGTAGGCATTGCGGACCGGAGCGAGCTTGGGGAATTGGCAACGGTGTTAAACTATCTGGCTTATACCCTAAGTATGACGATATCCGAATTGAGTTCGGAAAAAGATAAATTAAACGATATTATCAACAACGTTTCGGACGGTTTGGCCTCTTTTGACCAAGACGGAACCTTGATTAAATACAATGCCGCGTTTTTACGTCTTTGTCCTTATGAATTAATGCAAACGCCGGAAGTAAAAAATTGTATCGAGGGCGCAGTTCAAAAAGGAGAAACGCAAACATTTGTATTGGAAGGCAAGGATATTTTAAGATTTACAGCTACGCCGATATTTACATATTCCGAGCCTTCGGGCGCTATTTTGGTTATTCGAGACATCAGCCAAAGTGAGCGGCTGGAGAATACGCGCCGTGAGTTTGTGTCCAATGTATCGCACGAGTTTCGTACGCCGCTGACGGTGATCAAAGGGTCGATTGAAATGTTGATTGACGGCGCGGTGACCGATCCGGAAATGGTACAAAAAACATACGCCCGCATTGAGGGCGAGACCGTGGCACTGGAGCGTCTGGTGCGTGATTTGTTAGATGTTTCAAGACTCAAGTCGGGAAAAATCATTTTAGAAAAAACGGATCTGGATTTAGAAAAACTTGCCGCGGATGTCGTGAACAATATGCAGACGATTGCGCAGAAAAAGCAAATTCAGCTTGTTTTTGAGCCGGGAAAAATTCCGCACATTTGGGCCGACCCGGATCGGATTCGGCAATTGATTATTATTTTTATTGATAATGCGGTTAAATTTACACCGTCCGGCGGAAAGATCACGGTTTCTACCGGTATGATGGATCAGATGGCTTGTTTGCGGTTCCGGGATACCGGAAAGGGCATTGCCAAAGAAGACATCCCGTTTATCTTTGAACGGTTTTATAAGGCAGATAAATCTCGCGGGAATTCGTCTGTCGGAACCGGGCTCGGATTATCGATTGCCAATAATATTGTGGATCTTCATGGCGGCGGCATTACGGTAAACAGTGAGGTTGGAAAAGGTACGGAGTTTTCTGTCATGCTGCCGTTGGCACAAGGGCAGGAAAAAATGCTGCCACAGGGAAAGGAATAACAGATAAGCGGCGGGCAGGTTGCTTGGCCGCTTATTGT
Organism: Clostridia bacterium; assembly: GCA_014872655.1. Classification (GTDB taxonomy): domain Bacteria; phylum Bacillota; class Clostridia; order Oscillospirales; family UBA644; genus UBA644. Next base: position 24,332 of record WHHJ01000024.1, on the reverse strand, counting down.
TTTGAGAGGAGAAAATCGGATGCAATGTCGAATTTGTCCGCGCAGGTGCGGCGCGGACCGGTCTAAGACGGTCGGTTTTTGCGGCGCGGGAGATTCGTTTTTAGTGGCCCGGGCTGCGCTTCACCGATGGGAAGAGCCTTGTATTGGCGGCGAAAAAGGGGCCGGGGCCATTTTTTTCGGAGGATGTAATTTAAAATGTATTTTTTGTCAAAACGAGCGTATCAGCCACGTTGCTCGAGGGCGGCGAATGGAACCGGAAGAGCTGGTTGCTTTGTTCAAACAATTGCAACAACAGGGAGCTCAAACGATTGATTTAGTAAATCCGACGCATTATACGTCTCAGTTATATGAGGTATTAAAAAAAGATAAGCCGAGCATTCCGGTTGTATGGAACAGCGGAGGATACGAATGTGTAGAAAGTCTTCGAATGATGCGCGGGCTTGTCGATGTTTATTTGCCCGATATCAAGTATTTTGATTCGGAAAAGAGTTTTCGTTATGCCGGTGTGCGGGATTATTTTTCTTATGCCTCTGCCGCGGTTCAGGAAATGGTTGCTCAAACAGGCCCTGCGGTTTTTGATGAAAACGGAATTTTGCTTCGAGGGACATTGATTCGGCATTTAGTACTGCCGGCTAATACGCGGCAGGCAATGCAGATTTTGGATTGGATTTCAGAAACGCTTCCCAAAGGGGTTTTAATCAGTTTAATGTGTCAGTATATTCCGGTTGCTCGCGCAGCCGAGGCGCCCGAGCTAAATCGGCGGTTAAAACGATGGGAATATCGCCGAGTCGTCGATTACGCCTGTAAGTTGGGGCTTACGGACGGATATGTGCAGGAGTTTTCTTCTGCCAGCGGACAGTTTGTTCCGGTGTTTGACTGGGCGTAACATTGAGAAAAAGGCTTGAGAAATCTATGACGAAAAATTGGTTCAAAATATGAAAAATCAATAAAAAATGCGAGACTTTGTTGATTTTTTATAAAGAGTGTGTTATGATATAACCAATATCAGAAAAAGATTGGAGGGCTGTTTGATATGCCAGAGGATCATAACTTTGAATCTGATGTAAAAAAAGCTGGCTTTTTGCAGTCTGGCTTTTGGCTTTCTAAAAGAAATTTACTTACAGGCGCCATCGTCAGCGGTTGTATCGCCGGGCTGTGTGTGCTTTTTATCATTTTGTTTGCAGTAGGGGCTTTTGCCGGTAGTGCAGAAAAATATACGATTGTATTGGATAAAACCGAGTGCGAATTAAACGCTGTGGGGCAGACCGTTTCGGTAACCGCATCCTTACAGCCTGAAAATTCACTGGTTGATATTTATTTTACCTCTTCCAATGAAGAAGTGTTAAAGGTTGATCAGACCGGTCGGGGCGAAGCCTTGAAGAGCGGTGTTGCGGCGATTGAGGCGAAGGCAGATATCGGTGGTCAAACGATTAGTTCGGCCTGCGTCGTTGTTGTTCAACTTGATGGGAGCGCAGATTCGCAATCGATTCAGTCAAAGCCGGCTGATTTGCCATCTGGCCCGGATTGTCCGGATATTCCGGATCCGGTGATTGATGAAGAAGGTTTTTTGTCTTCGGATAATTTGACAGAATATCGGCTGTATAATGCGGACACGGTTGCCTGGCTCTATGTTCCGGGTACCAATATCAATTTGCCGGTTGCGCAGTCGGAACAATCAGATCCTGAATTTTATTTGAGTCATGGATTGAATAAATATTTAAAATACAGTGGTTCAGCCTTTTTAGAAGCAAAGTCTGCCATTAAAACAAGCGGAAAAATTACGGATCAGCAAACCGTTATTTACGGTCACGCCAGAGATACGGATATTTTTGATCAGTTAGAACATCGAACCATTCTGCAATCGTGGTATAATAATAAGGAAAATCGTTATATTTATTTAAATACGATGCTGGAAAAAACGGTATGGGAAGTTTTTGCTTGTTATTATACGGATATTTTAGATCCTACCGTTTCATCCGCGCTGTCTACGTTAAACTTTACGGATACGCCAGAAGAGCTGGCACAAAAATATACACAGCAACAAATCGCGCAGGCCACGGTTCAGGGAACGCTGTTGGATTTGATGAAAAATGATGAGAAGTGTGCTCAAGTCGCAACTTCTTGGCGGGATCGCGTTTTAACAAGCGGACGATATGCTTCTTTTTCTCAGCTTGCAGATCGGACGTATGATGATATTACAATAAATAGCGGAGATCGGATTTTAACGCTGATTTCTTGTGCAGATACCAACTCCAGTGTGCGGTATGTGGTGCAGGCAAAACTTGTGCAATCGAAGACGATTGAGTAAGGCTCAATCAGGAGGAGTATTATGGCCAGACAACAAAATTCTGCGCATGGCGCAGAGATGAATCAAAAGCGAGTTCGGAGGTCGGGAAGTCTTGATTCTTCTCGTGCGCCATCCAGACAAGCTACTTCTTCCGGGCGGAGTACCCGGCGCAGCGGAGTCGGCGGACGACCTTCAGCAGGTGCTGCGGTAAAGAAAAAAAAGAAGACTAGTTGGGGCTCTATTATTGTTATCGTACTATGTCTTGCAGTATTGATTTTTTGCGGATATAAGATTTTTTCTTATTTTTTACAGCAAGCCGCTACTGACGCGGAAACTGAAAGACTGCTTGCCAACGTGAATCTTCCGTACGAAGATGCATCTTGGGGTTGGGATTCTCCTTGGATGAACGACTCAAGCTCAGATCCGATAACGGAGGTCGGGGTCGATGAAATCAATATAAAAGACATTCCTTATTTGAACGTAAATTTGGCGAAGGCCAAAGAAATTAACTCCGAAGTTTTAGGTTGGTTCTATTTTTCCGGGCCATCGTCTGTTTATGGGTTGCCGATCAATAATGCATTGATGAAGACGACGGATAATGACCATTATTTAAATTATAATGTTTACAATGAGCCTAATGAGAACGGCGCCATTTATATGGATTATCGTAATTATAACGATATTTTAAAAAATCGGAATACCATTATTTATGGTCATGCGCGCAGTAATCGTGCATTTGCCGGTTTAAAGTATCTAAATACAACCCAGCGGTGGTATTTAGATGCCAACAATCATTTTATAAAAATTCAAACCGGAGATGTGAATACGGTTTGGCAGGTTTTCTCGTGGTATGAAACAACCTCCACTGCTGATTATACACGGATCAATTTTAGCAGTGACCAGGAATTTATAGATTACGCCAATAAGTTGCAGAGTCGGAATCAGATTCCTCAGCTGCAGACGTTTACATTTACAGCCGACAGTAAGATTTTGACGCTGTCAACTTGTAAAGGTTTAGACGAGAGCAAACGTGTTGCGGTACATGCTGTGTTGGTTAAATCTACTCCTGCATGATCTATAGAAAAAGTTTTTTGTGGGCCCAAGATTGATTTATAGCAATCTTGGGTCTGCTATTTTATTCAAAATATCACTTGTATTAGGTGGTTTTGCGGAAATGTTTGCGCCTTTTTTAGGAGGAGCTATGCCCCAAAATAAAATTTTTGAATTTGTGTTTTTATGTGTGATTGAGTTTCGTATACGAATAAGTTTTTAATAAGGAGTTATAGGTTTTATGAAATTATTCAAGATGATTTATAAAAGAGGGAAAGCTTCTAAATGTTTTGAAGAACGATATGCGGCTGGACAATTTTTTTGATTGATTTGCTGTAGAGTATGGGAAGGCTGAAAAGGTTTTATTTCTTGGGGATTATTTCCGAGTTTATGTCAAAAAAATGTCTTGCAAATTCTTTTTGTGAACAAAAATTTAACTTAATTCGACTAAATAATTGCAACAGATTTTACTGAAAAAATTTGTGAATGTTGCACAATGGTGAAAAGTTTTTTTAGCGGTTGTTTTTATATATATAGTATTGAAAAGCTTGAAATAATGGGGTTTTTTACAGTATTTTGTTTTTCGGCTGTTATACGCGTATAACAGCCGAAAAAAAACGAGGGTAAAATTTTCACAAAAATAGTCTTAAATATATATTTGAAATTGTATTTTTTTTATAGAAACAGGTTTGCTGTGGGGTTGTTGCGAAATGGCAAGAATGATTTTTCAAGCATTCTTATTGACAACAAAAATAAAAAGTATTATAATGTATATAACGGAAAAATGAAAGACAAAGACTTGAAAATACGGCGTTTTTGAGCGTTGCTTTATGAGGGGGTTGTAGACCCCTCTTTTTGGACGTTAAGGAAATGGTGTATTGTTTTTTGTGTTTTTCGGCATAAAAGGTCGGATTTTGCCGTTTATTTATGGATACAGGTCATTTATTATGAAAGGCGAGAAAAGGAAGGTGTTCACCAGTGTTTAAAAAACGAGCTTTAGCGGTTGTTTGTTTGCTGGCTTTGATGTTTCAGACGGTTTCGTTTGTTTCTTACGCCGATGAGGACGACCAAAACAATGATGAGCTTGCGTTAGAAACCCCGTTTGTTCCAACGTATAAGTCTGGCTCGTATGGGGAGTTTTTGCAGAATAATGCCAGAACGTTGGATGATGTAGAGGACGGGAAACGATTCTATGCTGATGTGGCGAATCCGAAATCGGCATCGGACAATGTAACAAAAGAGACGATTACAAGCGATGATAATATCACAGTTGATAACGTCATTGTTACACAGGAGACGGGGTATGTCGAATTTAATCTGACAGTTCCTTCGACCGGTATTTATGTGTTGGGTATTGACTATTTGACATATGGCGGAAAAGGCGGAAATATTGAGCGGAAGATTACCGTTAACGGACAACTACAATATACCGAAGCCGCTACGGCGCTGCTTGACCGGTATTTTGTAGACGAGAATGCGTTAGAGCATGATTTTGACCCCGCATATTATTTTACAGAAGATTCTGCTGGAAATCAAAGCCGCGGTGCGCAGGTGGAGCGGAAGGTTTGGTTGAACGATTCTTACTTTTTGGATTCTACACGTAGTTATAGCGAGCCTCTTAAATTTGTATTGAATGCAGGAACGAATGTAATTCGGTTGGATTCCGTTCGTGAAAGTGTTGCAATCAAAAGTTTGTATGCGTATACTGTTCCTTTGGATCGTTCTTATTCTGACTTTTTATATGAATATGGAGATCAGGTTGTTACGACCGAGCAAGTAAAAGATTACGAAGGTTGGGAAGATGGCTCTGTTCGAATTCAGGCAGAATATCCTACTGGAAAAAATCAGGCAATGCTTTATGCCTCTTTTGACCGTGCATCTGCTGCAACGGAGCCACCGTCTTCTTCTTCTTTGAAATTAAATATTATGGGTGGAGACCGTTGGAAGACTATCGGACAGTGGGTAGAGTACAAGGTCACGGTGCCAAAGTCGGGGTTGTATAAAATTTCGATGCGGTATCGGCAGAACTTGGCTTCCGGTATTTTTTCTTCTCGAGAGATTACGGTAAATGGCGAATTAGCGTATGACGAGAATATTGTTGCTTTTCCATATGGTGGTAACTGGGGTGTAACGACGCCGACAGACTCATTAGGTGATCCTGTTTTATATTATTTCCACGAAGGGGAAAACACGATTCGCGTCAAGGCCGTTTCCGGTCAGTTGTCTGATCTGTTGAACACGATGTCCAATGTGACGAATGACTTGCAGAATGATTATATAAAAATTACGGCGATCACGGGTCCGGATCCGGATGAGTTTCAGGATTATAATTTTAATGAATTGATTCCGGAAGTTATTTTGGATTTGAAAGCGCAGGGCGATTTGTTAAGTCAAATTTATGATCGGTTATATTCAATTCTTGGCGAAGAAGGAGAAATAACGGCACAGTTAAAGGAGATTATTACAAATCTTTATAAGTTGTATGAAAATCCAGACTTGATTGCGGAAGATTTGCGAAACATTGAAAACGCTATTTCCTCAATCGGTGACTTTGTCTATAATTCTTCGGAGCAACCGGTAGAGATTGACTGGATTGATGTTTCTACAGCAGAAACGCCGCTTGCAGAGGCGGAAAAAGGAATGCTGGATTCTTTAGCACACCAGGTCATTATGTTCTTTGCTTCTTTTACAACAGAGATGAGCACGATTTCGGGTGAGCCGCATCCGGAATATGAAGAAGAGGTTCGGGTTTGGGTTGTAACTTCTCGAGATTATGCAATTTTAACTCGACAGATTATAGACCGAGGATTTGTTCATGAGTATGGAGTAAATACAGAGTTTGAGTTATATCCTGGTATTTTAAGCAACAGTATTATGGCCGGAGACGTTTGTGATGTCATGATGAACGGCGGCGCGGGGTCTATCCAGGATTATGCTGCCCGAAACTGTTTGTACCCGATGAATTTCTTCTATGATCGCAGTTATGAAATTATCAAAAACGGAGAGGCCACAGGAAAGACCGCCAATGTAGAAGGTTATAAGACGATTAAGTCCCGGTTCCCGTCTGCAACGTTTGGTGCGGTAACGATCGAACGCAAGAAATATCCAAACGAAGAGGATAACAATGAATCTGTATTTTTGGTTTATGGGATCCCTCAGGATTTGAATATCAGTTTGCTGTTCTATCGTTCGGATGTTATCGATGCTTATAATATTACAGTTCCAAAAGCCTGGGATGAATATTATGATCTGATTCCTCTTTTGCGGAAGTATGGAATGGAAGTTGAAGTTCCGCAGATTGATCAGGCTATTTATCAGCGTGGCAGTACCAAGTATTTAAATTACGGCCGTGAAGTAAACTTCGGCAGCGATGAGTATTTGGATACGTTTGACTGGGTTAATGACTTCTATACGCAGTATAAATGCCCGGTTTCCTATGATGCAAACAACCGGTTTAAAACGGGCGAGATGCCAATTTTGCAAGGAGCGCTGGGGACGTGGGTAACACTATATGTATTTGTTCCGGAGATCCAGGGATTGTGGGAGTTTGACGTTTATCCCGGAGTTTTACAGGAGGATGGAACGGTTAATAATGTTGTTGTCCCGACGGTCAACTCTTATTTGTTTATGCTGGCTGACGGACAAAATCATGAAAACGGTTGGTCCTTTATTCAGTGGTGGACTTCTACGGACGCACAAGTTGAATATGCGCGTGAGGCTGAGGCCTTGGTTGGTACAACGGCTCGTTACAGTTCTGCCAATATTGAAGCTTTTAAGAGCTCTCCGTGGAAGGCTTCTGAATTGGATGTGTTGTTGGAACAAATTGAGAGCCTGCGCCCGGCCGAAGTTGCGATTGGAGACTTTATGTCAGCTCGTTACCTTGATTTCGCAAAAACAGAAGCTGTTATTGATGGTACCAGTGACGGACATGAAATGATTTTATCTCATATCAAAGAGATGAATCAAGTTATTGCAGATAAACGTGAAGAGTTGAATATGCCTAAATAAGAGGAAGGGGAGGTACGTATGAAAGGTATTACATTAAGTCCTAAATTTAAAAAGAAGTTCAGGAACATCGACCTTATATTCTTCCTTGGGCCGTATATGGCAGTGTTCTTTATCTTTACCATTCTGCCTGTTATTGTTGCGTATATTTTGGCGTTTACGCAGTTTGACTCGCTGCAGATGCCGGTGTGGGTCGGCCTTCAGAATTATGAGCGGTTATTTTTACAAGAACAGTATTTTGGTATAGCATTGCAGAACTCGTTTATTTTAGCGACAATTTCGGGACCTCTGAATTATACTGTTGCATTTATCTTTGCCTGGATTCTGAACGAGGTTCCGCCAAAGCCACGTACGGTATTGACACTGTTGTTCTATATTCCGTCGATGGTTGGTGGCTTCCAGTTTTTGCTTGATTTATTGTTGAGTCAGGATAAATATGGCTGGATTAATGGTTGGTTGATTCAACTCGGTTTTATAGACGAGCCGTTACAGTTTTCAAAGATGACGGATATTATGATTCCGTTGGCTGTTATCATTATGTTGTGGAGCGCACTGGGACAGCAGTTCCTGATCTTTATTTCCAGTTTACAGGGCGTTGATAAATCTCTGTATGAAGCCGGGGCCGTGGATGGAATCAGCAACCGTTGGCAGGAGTTGTATTATATCACTTTGCCGTCTATCAAGGGACAATTAGCCCTGAATGCGATCTTAACGATCACAGCTGCTGTCGGTATTTCTGCTCCGGCATACTTTGGAACGCCAACGCAGGATTATCGGTTGTATACCTTACAGATGATGGTTGCTGATTACTCGGCTCGTTTGGAGCTGGGATATGTTACGGCGATGTCCAGTATCATGTTTGTGATTTCGCTGACGGTAAACAAGATTGTACAATATTTAATCGGAAAAATCGGTACGTGAGAAAGGAGGTTTTGTAAATGGCAAGAAATTTTGCAGAAGAGTTTGACGAGCAGGTCAAAACGCCTGAAAAGAAAAGTCTTTTTCCTTTCTTAAAAAAGAAAGAAATGGTAGACCAAAACGGACGCCCTATTTATATAAAGAAGAAAAAACTTTTCAAATCTCACCGTTTGAACAGAACCTTTGCCGGGGACCTTGCGTTAACGATTTTTCTTTCGATCGGCGGCATTTTTATGCTGTTTCCCTTCATTGTATCGGTCAGTAGCGCATTGAAACCGCTGCACGAGATGTGGTTGTTCCCGCCAAATCTGATTGTTCGAAATCCAACACTGGTACACTTTGTGGATTTGTTTAACTTTATGGGTAACTCTATGGTTCCTATGTCAAAGTACCTTTTTAATTCCATTTACATTTGTTTAATGTGTACGGTGGTAACCACTTTGTCTAGTTCCATGTGTGCCTATGCTGTTTCGAAGCGTTCTTTCAGAGGAAAGGATGCCTTGTTTAAGTTGATTGAGACTTCGATGATGTTTACCGCTCCGGCATCCGGGTTAATCGGATACATTATTATGTCGAACTTTGATCCGGTAGATAAATATTGGCCAATTATTTTGCCGTATGCGGCAAACTCGTTGTACATGTACATTGTAAAGAACTTTATGGATACGTTTCCTTCTTCTGTTTTGGAAGCTGCCCGGATTGACGGCGCGGGTGAGTTCCGAATTTTCTGGCGGATTTTAATGCCGGGCTGTAAACCTGCCTGGATGACGGTTATTTTGTTTGCAGTTCAAGGAACCTGGGCGATCGGTACTGGATATTTTGTATTCAAGGAAGAGATGAAAGGAATTCGGGCCGGTATTGATGCGATTACTTCGGTAAACTTAAACCGTTCTGGTGTTACGGCTGCAATGAACTTGTTGCTGTTGGTTGTTCCCCTTGTTACGTTTGTTATTACACAAAGTAATGTTTTGGATACGATGTCAACAGCGGGTATGAAAGATTAGGAGGCTGTGTAATGACAAAGCAATTTTGGAAACGCATTGCTGCGTTTTGCGCAGCCATCGTGATGGGAACTGCTTGTTGCCTGCCGTCTTTTGCATTGCCCATCAATAATAATATTACGGATACATATTTTTATAATCAGAACGGGCAGGCTGTTGCATCTCCTGTTTCTTATCGTCCGGTAAAAGTTTTGAGTTATCGTGATATGGGGGCAACTGCAACTTTTGTCCCTGCAGACATGTTTGTTCGCAATGAATATTTATATGTATTGGATCAGGGCGGAAATCAGATTTTGGTTTTAGATTCTTCCTATAACAAGGTTGCTACAATCAGTGAACTAAAAGATACCGCTACGTATACGGTCCCGGATTTAAACTACTATGTTTATAACGAAGACGGAACTCGTGAAGAGGATTCTGCACTGAAAAAAGCAAATAAATATTCTTTCAAAAGTCCTTCTGGAATTTATGTTACAGAAGATGAAGAGATTTATGTTGCAGATACAGAAAACAAACGGATTGTTGTTTGTGATATCGAAGGAAACTGTTTGCAGGTTTATCAAAATCCATCTGTAGATGCGTTGGGAATCACTTTTGAATTTAAGCCTCAAAAGCTGGTTGTAGACGATACCGGCACCATGAGTATCATTTCTTATGGTGTAAACCGTGGTTTGTTGCAATTGGATTCTAACGGTGTCTTTATTCAGTTTTTTGCTGCGCCAAAGATTTTGGTTTCGGTAACAGAGTGGGTTGCGTCACTGTTCCAGTCCAAGGAACAAACAGCCAAAATTCGGAATGTAGCGGCTGAGTACGTAAATGTTGCAATGGACTCCAGAGGATTTATTTATACGGCAGCAACAGATACCACGAGTGTATCAGCACTTCGGAAATTGGCCTTTGATGGAACGGATGTTTTAAATCAGACTGATGCTAAGTTTACAGTTATTGGTGACGTAGAAACGACTGACACGACCTCTCCACAGATTGTAGATGTCGCTGTAAATGATGAGGCAAACACTTATACGGTTTTGGATGCGCGTATGGGGCGGTTTTTCACTTATAATAGCACCGGTATGCTGCTTTGTATTGGTGGCGGTTCGGGAAATCAGTTTGGACGGTTCAAAGCTCCGAATGTCATTGAATGTCGCGATAATCAGATTATCGTTGCTGATTCGGGCAATAAAACCATAACGGTGTATGAAATGACGGATTATGCAACCTGTGTAAACGATGCGTTTACGCAGTATAAAGCCGGCGAGTATGAAGAGGCTTCAGAATTATTTGAGCGGGTTGCGAAATATAATTCAAATATGTATGTTGCATATGAGTATCTAGGCAATATTCAGAAATTATACGGATCACAGGCAGATGATGATGATCCAATGCGACTGCAATATTATCGAAATGCTTTGGAGTATTATAAATTATCAGAAACAAAGCAAAGCTATTCCGAGTGTTATGCTTTATTAAGAAATGCGGAATTATCTAATTATTTTTACATTATCTTTTTCAGTGCGATCATTATCATCATAGGCATTATTGTTTTGATATATGTTCGTAAATATCGTAAAAACCGTGCAGAAGAGCAAAGGAGGCTTGATTCTCAATGATGGAAAAAGACAATCCGGAAAAAAACATGCCGGAAGGGAATGCCTCTGTGTCGGAGAACGAGAAAAAAGTTACTGCCGAACCGAAACGTTCATCGGTGTCTGCTTCGAAAACGGAAAAATCGAGCGTTTCTGCTAAAAAGGCTACATCTTCTACCGTTACTGTAAAAAAGGTGTCTTCAGCGACTGCTTCAGGGAAAAAATCTAATTCAGCAACTGTAAAAAAGGCAGCCATAAGCGGGCAAGAAGTGAAAAAAAGTGATACTAGCACTGCGGCCGTAAAAAAAGCTGGCACTAGTGTTGCAACGACAAAGAAAGCCGGAAGTATCAGTGGAACGGCGAAGAAACCTTCAACTGCAGTTGCCGGCAAAAAAACATCATCTGCAACGGCATCGGTGAAGAAAACCGTTGCAAAGAAGCCTGGTTCAACAGGAAAAACAGTTGTCAAAAAATCAACTAAAAAGAAAAAATCTACATTTAAAAAATATGTTGATTTGGCGATTGCCAAGTTGAAAAATATAGATTGGAAAGCTCTTGGATTAAAAATTGTAATGAGCATCTGGTCTGCATTAAAGCGTTTTGGACTTGGCTTTTGGAAAGCTTTAAAACACATTCCGTATTATTTACATGTAACAATTCATCCCTTTGACGGATTTTTCCGGTTAAAGAACGAAGAGCGGCGCAGAAGTATTCCCTGTGCGGTGATTGTGTATGCATTACTTGCTATTTCTGCAATATTGAATAAGCAGTTATTAGGATACGTGTTTGCAGATCAGACAGCACAGCTGAACTTGAATGTTATTTCCGAGATCATTTCGGCGTTATTACCGTACATGTTGTGGGTTGTTGCAAACTGGTGCTTTACGTCTCTGATGGATGGTAGCGGAAAATTGTCTGATATTTTCTGTGCAACCGCGGTAGCCGTTATTCCTGTTATTGTTTGTAATTTGTTATTGATTCCTATCAGTAACCTTATTTCCTTGGAGGATATTGCAATTTTTGAATTTATTCAGGGATTCGGGCAGGTGTTTACTTGGGCATTGATGTTTATCGGAATGATGATTACACATCAATATACGGTGTTAAAAGCGATTGCCACCACTTTATTGACTATTTTAGGTATGGCCATTATTGGATTTGTTATTGTGTTGGTCATGTATTTGATTCAGCAGTTAGTCGGGTTTGTATCTTCGCTGACAACTGAGATTTCATTCAGGATGAATGAGTAGGAGGGATAAGAGATGAAAAATAAACTTATTGCCGTAATACTCATGCTTTCTGTGTGTGTTTCGATTTTAGTCACGGGTTGTTCTTCCTCTGATGACGCTGCATTGAATCAGATTGATGCTGCATCTTTAACAGAGGAGCAGCGAGAAGAATATATTTCTAAGTATCTTGTTGCAGATGGGAAGGTTCTGAGCCAGGACGATTATGAACCGGTTTCAGGCGCTATCAATGGAACAGATGGAATGTCGTTGGTTTTAGAGACTGATGAATTCGGATTATATGTTGATTTTTCTTCAACAGCTATCGCCGTTGTGGATAAGCGGGAAGAAGCGGAAGATATTTATTATTATCATTCCAATCCGGAGGCGTTAGGGATTACGGGCGCCAGCAACAGTGTTCTTGAAATCGAAGCCTATGATAGTACAAATAAAAAATATGAGTTTAATACAACTGACAACTGTATTGATGATCCTACCTATTATAAGGTTGTGCAAATGGATGATCATACATTACGGTTGATTTATACGATTGGTAACGACCCGGATAAAGAATTGGTTCCTCCGGTTTTAACAGAGGCTACCTATAATCGGATTGTGCAGACTTTGCAAACCAAAGCGGATGAGACAGGAGATCAAGAATATTTGTATTCTATTAATGACTTGTCAAATCTGTATAAAAGATTGGATCCTGAGAACTTGTCTATGGAAGACCGGGAAAAATATCAAACCATTTATCCGACCATTACGATTGAGCCGCTTTATGTTGTTCGTACATTGACACAGCGCCAAAAGCAATTGGTGCGTTCTGCAATGGAGGCTGCTGGATTTACGGTTGAGATGCTGAAGCAGGAATTGACTGATGTAGAATATGCTGGGTCAGAGCGTGCGGTGTTGTTTACGATTCCGGTAGATATTGCGCTGACAGAAGACGGTATAACGGCTAGCATTGATTCTACCCTGGTTCTTTCTCCGCAAAAACAGAAGTTGTACAAGATAGACCTTTTACCCTATTTTGGAGCAATTACCTCTGCAGGAAAAAACAGTGAATATTTCATTGTACCTGATGGGTCCGGTGCACTAATCAATATTAAAGGAAATATGACAACAGATTCCTTTAATGGCCGGGTTTATGGAGACGATGAAACGTTTATGCAATCGGTTAGTTTGGACAAAAAAGAAAGTATTACATCTGGTTTTTATATTTTTGACCGAGCTGAACGAGGTGGATTTATTTCCGTCATTGAGGAAGGTGCTGGGCAAGCTTATATTTCCGTAACGCCGATCGGCCAGTCTTCTCGTGCGGAATCCTCGGTTGCTTCAGCCGGGTTCGAGTTAGTTTATTCAGAGCGGGACTTTCGGTCGTATTCGACGCAGCAAGGAGAAGATGAAGATAGTAGCAGTAGTAGCTCGTCTTCCTCGTCTTCTTCAGATTCTACAGAGGTAAATGCGCAGGAATCAGTCAGCACGGTTGGAAGCGGTGTTGTAACATCAAAAGAAGCAACGGATACACAGTTTAAAGTTCATTATATTATGAACAAACTGGAAGATTATACTGGCGATCAGTACACATATGTTGATTATGCTAAGATGTATCGAGAGTATCTGATTGATTCCGGTCGGATGTCTGGAGAAAAAGTAACGCAGCAAAAAACGCCGTTTTACTTGGAGTTAATGGGGGCTATTGATAAGGATGTTACGCGGTTTGGTATGCCTGTTACCATTAAGCAGCCATTAACGACTTACACGCAGGCTTTAGAGATTGCAAATAAGCTCTATGAAGCAGGCATTGATGGATCTAGCTTAATTGTTCGATATAATTATTGGGCAAATGACGGATATTTTAATACTGTCAACAATAATGTTCGGTTGCTCAGTGAAATGGGTTCGGAAAAAGAACTAAAAGAACTGGCTAATACATTGGCAGAAAAAGGTTCCGGATTTTATCCGTCCGCTGATTTCTTATATGTTTATAAGGAGGGCGGCGGACTGAATTATCAGGCAGACACTGCACGCAGGTTGGATAAGAGCGTTGCCCGGGTAAATATTCGAAGCTTGGCAACGGGAGTAGAAGGTTCTGAAGAAGAATTGTACAAGACGATTGTCTCTCCCGGTATGATGTTAAAGTTTGCGACATCGTATTTGAAGTCCTATGAAAAATTGTGGGATCATAAACAAATCTCCATGTTGGGCGTGGGACAATATCTAAACTCTAATTATAAAACCGGAAGCGTTGTTACTCGTGAACAGGCGCTGCAAGAAACGGTTAAGACGCTTGAACTATATCAGGATTACAGTATCATGGTTGATCAGGGAAATGATTATACCTGGGGATATGCAGATCACATCATTGATATTCCTATGGGATCCAGTGAATATTTATCATCAACCGGATCTATTCCGTTTTTGCAGATTGTACTGCATGGGTATGTCAACTATACAGGAGAAGCTTTTAATACCGAGGCCGACTATACAACCTCTATCTTAAAAGCAGTAGAAACTGGTGCCGGCGTTCACTTTAGATGGATGGCAGAGGAGAATTCTATTTTCCAGAACACTTCATTTGCTAACTTCTATTCGTTGAATTATAAAGACTCGTTTGATGAAGCTATTGATGCTTATACACAAGTGTCCAAAGTGGTAGACCTTGTTGTTGACCAAGAGATTGATCAGCATGAAGAGGTTGAAGCTTATGTTCAGAGTCCGTATATCGGCGATATTGAATCCGCCAGTGCGGAATTCCGGAGAACAGAGACAGATAATGTGTTTATGACAACCTTTGAAAACGGAGTTCAGGTTTTAGTGAACTACAACAGTTATAACATCGAGTTAGAAGATCGGACCGTTGTAGAGGCACAATCATTTGTTTACAGAGAGGAGGAGGGCAGCGAATGGACAAAGTGATTATTGAACCTCGCATGCCGAAACGGCAAAAACATTCTTTGGAACGCAAGCAGAGCCGATACGGTTATTTGTTTACTTTGCCGATTATCTTAGGTTTTGCACTCATGTATATTCCGGTTATTGTTCAATCTCTGATTTACTCGTTCAGTTCCATCACCTACCAGCAGGGTAAGGGTATGGTTACGGAATGGATCGGAACAGCCAATTATGAAACTGCTCTTCAGGCAAATGATGCCACTTTTATGAGTACGGTAATCAATTCCACGCTTGCTTTAATTCCTCAAATTTTTGTTATTTTGATCTTTGCCTTTTTTATGGCAAATATCTTGAATCAGAATTTCAGAGGCAGAACGCCTGCTCGCGTGATCTTCTTTATTCCGGTTATCATGTCTACGGGCGTTATCTCGTATTTTGACTCTTTGGGTTCTTTTGTAGATACTTATTCTAAGCAGGGAAAACTGGATGTAGGAAGTGCCGGGGTAAGTTTCGATTATTCGCAAATACAGCAGATCGTATCGTCCTCTTTGGGAAGTTCGGAACTTTCTGAGGTTGTGATGGCGGCGGTTGACGGGATTTACGGAATAATCACGTCTGCCGGGGTTCAGATGCTTGTATTTCTATCCGGATTGCAGTCTATTTCGCCGAACATGTATGAAGCGGCGAAAGTGGAAGGCGCTACTGGATGGGAAATCTTTTGGAAAATTTCTTTTCCGATGATCAGCCCGCTGATTCTTGTAAACTTGATGTATACGGTTATTGACTTGTTCTTGAAATCAGATAATAAAGCTATTGCCTATATCAATGAAGCGCTGGAATCTTCCAGCCGGTACGCAGAGGCCTCTGCGCTGTCGTGGATTTATACGATTGTAATTCTTTTGTTTGTAGGCATTGCATTGTTATTGGTTAAGAAGTTTGTCGTTTATCAGGATTAGGAGGAGACAGCATGAAGAATTCAGTAAAAAAACAGGGTTCTCAGCTCTGGACAATGATTGTCCAAAAACTGAAAGCTGTTTTTCTCCTAGTTTGGGGTAAGATTAAAAACTTTTTTAAAAAGCTTTTTTCCGCGGCATTCTGGATCGATATCGGAAAGCGGTTGAAACATTTCTTTAGCCCAAGGCGTATTGCGCATAACATTGTGCATTATGATTGGAAAAAATGGGCACACAAGAATTTAAACTGGTACGGTCTTGGCCGGTTTGCTTGGATTGTTACGCGAACCGTTTTATTGGTAGGAATTTCTTTCTTGATTTTATATCCGTTTATTGTTAAGGCCATTGTATCGTTGATGAGTATTAACGATATTGCTGACAATACGGTTATGTTTATTCCCAGAGAAGGATCTACCTATTTTATTCAGCGTGCATTGTATAATATGAGTTACTGGTCGTCGCTGTTGCAAACAGCATTTTTGTCGCTGCTTGTTGCGTTGATTCAGTTGTTTATCAGTGCAGTTGTTGGATATGGTTTTGCGCGGTTTAAGTTTAAGGGAAAGAACTTTTTGTTCTTCTTGGTCATTCTATCTTTGATCATTCCCTCTCAAACCATCGTTATCCCATTGTATAATCGGTTTAGTTTAATGGGATTATTGGATACGATTTGGCCTGTGGTTATCTTGTCCATGTGTGGTTTGGGATTGAAGAACGGCTTGTATATTTATTTGATGCGGCAGTTTTTCCGCGGAATGCCTAAGGAATTGGAACAGTCTGCTTATGTAGACGGTGCTGGACCGCTTCGTACGTTTATTTCCATCATGCTACCGAACGCATTTAATATGATGATTACGGTCTTTCTGTTCTCCTTTACCTGGCAGTGGACTGATACAACGTACAACAGCATGTTGATGCCGAAGGTAAACATTTTGTCCAATACGATTTTGAAAGTGGCAAGCGGCGTAGATGATGCTTTGCAGGCACAGGCTCTGAACGATACCGCGACCTTATGGGTTGTTTTACCGTTATTGATTGTGTTCCTGTTTGCACAAAGATACTTTATTCAATCTATTGAGCGGAGTGGACTTGTAGAATAAAATAAAAGACGAGTTGTGAACAACTCGTCTTTTATTATTAGCAATAAGATTTAACAGAAAACAAGTTTTCACCTTTTTTGTATGACTCTGTCTTGACATCCTATGGAATATCGTGTATAATCGTAAAGCAGGAATTTGTGTAAATTACAGGATAAAATAAAGGATAAAAAGGAGAAAAGAAAATGCCGGAACAGAAGACTTTTCGTAATTTAGGCGTGATGCTGGATTGCTCCAGAAACGCCGTGATGAATGTCCCGACCGTAGAGAAATGGATTGATTTAACCAGTGATATGGGATATAATATGCTTCTTTTGTATACAGAAGATACATATGAGGTAGACAATCAACCTTATTTCGGGCACTTGCGGGGTCGATATACTCAGCAAGAGCTAAAGCAGATTGACGACTATGCGGCGCAGAAAGGGATGCAGGTTGTTCCGTGTATTCAGACGTTGGCACATTTAAATGCTATTATGCGCTGGCCGAAATATGCTGCTATGTGCGATTGCGGAGATATCTTGTTGGCCGGCAGCGAAGAGGTTTATCAGTTGATTGATGACATGTTTGCATCTTTGGCCAAATGTTTACGTAGCCGCCTGGTGAACATCGGTATGGACGAAGCGGCGATGGTTGGTCTGGGGCAGTATTTGACTAAAAACGGATATCATGACCGGTTTGAGATTTTGGTTAACCATCTGGCTCGTGTTGCCAAGATTGCAGAAAAGTATGATTTTGAGTTGATCATGTGGGGAGATATGTTCTTTCGCCTTGCCAGCGGCGGAGAGTATTATGTAGATCAGGCAGAAATTTCAGAGGCGGTAAAAGCGAAGATTCCCGCCAATGTAAATTTGATTTATTGGGATTATTATACCACCGATAAAAAACGGTATGATAAACAGATTAAAGCGCACCGTAGTATTAAAGAAAATATTTGGTTTGCAGGCGGTTTGTGGTCTTGGGTCGGTTTTGCTCCGCATAATAGTTATAGTATGCGTGCTTCGGCTGCGGCGATTAAAAGCTGTAAAGAAAATCAGGTTCAAGATGTTTTCTTTACCATGTGGGGAGATGACGGAGCAGAATGTTCTAAATTTTCTTTATTGCCGTCGTTGTTTTATGTGGCGCAATATGCGCAGGGCAATACCTCCATGGCACAGATTAAAGCAGCGTTTCGTGAAAAGTACGGCATTTCCTTCGATCGGTTTATGTTATTGGATTTGCCGCACACATCAAACGACATCAAAGACGGTGTATATAATCCCGAAAAATATATGTTATATTCAGATTGTTTTATGGGCGTTTTGGATGGAACGGTTCAAGAGGGCGCCGGTGCCGAATATGCTGCTTGTGCGCGGAAACTGGCGTTGATGAAAAAAGACCCACAATGGGGATATTTGTTCCGTACCATGCATGCGTTATGTGAGGCTTTAGCCATTAAGTATGAACTAGGCGTGAAGACGCGTCAGGCTTACTTGCAGTCGGATAAACAGGCCCTTGCTGCGTTAGTGAAAGATTATAAAAAATTATCTAAAAAGATTGATGTCTTTTATCATGCTTTTCGTGAGCAGTGGATGGCGGAAAACAAGCCGCAGGGCTTTGAAGTTCAGCAACAGCGGCTGGGTGGTTTGATGTGCCGGGTAAACGGCTGTGCAGACCGTATTCAAGATTATTTGGACGGAAAAACAGCTCGTTTAGAAGAACTGGAAGAGCCTGTTTTGGATGTGTTTGGTAAAGGGGAAGAACTGACCAAGCATCCGACCTGTTATAATAGTTGGAAGTTGAATTGCAGTGTAAGTGTGATATAGTGCACAGATAAGTGACTGAGTATTCGATTCTTTGTAACAGCTATGCCGAGTGCAAAGGATTTATCGGATGAAAAGGCGGCAGTAGATACTGCCGCCTTTTCTTTTTGAGTTCAATGTAATAAAATAAAAAAAGGATGGGGAGATCCGAAATGGATTATGCGGAACAATCTTTAAAAAAACACTATGAATGGCAGGGAAAGGTTGAGGTTGTTAGTCGGGTTTCGGTGCAGACACGTGATGATCTGTCTCTTGCTTATACGCCGGGCGTGGCGCGGCCTTGTTTGGAAATTCAGAAAGACGTCCAAAAAAGTTTTGAGCTGACACGGCGAGGAAATTTGGTGGCTGTGGTGACGGATGGAACGGCGGTTCTGGGACTAGGTGACATCGGTCCGGAAGCTGGGATGCCGGTAATGGAAGGAAAGTGTGCGTTATTTAAAGAATTCGGCAATGTGGACGCTATTCCTCTTTGTGTGAGGTCCAAAGATGTGGACGAAATTGTTCAAACGATTCGTTTGATCAGCGGTAGCTTTGGCGGAATCAATCTGGAAGATATTTCGGCTCCGCGGTGTTTTGAGATTGAACGCCGGTTAAAACAGGAATGCGACATCCCGGTTTTTCACGATGATCAGCATGGCACAGCGATTGTTGTTGCCGCAGCGGTGTTGAATGCCATGAAAGTTGTCGGAAAACAGATTGCAGATATTCGCGCCGTTATCAACGGGGCAGGATCTGCCGGTATTGCGATTGCAAAAAACTTGTTGAACATTGGCGTAAAAAATTTAATATTAGTAGATAAAAACGGCATTTTAGATGAGGGACTGGACTGGTTGAATTCTGCTCAAGCCGAGATTGCGGCCCACACAAATCGCGAACATTTGCGGGGCACGCTGAAAGACGCCATGTGTGGGGCTGATTTATTCGTAGGCGTATCAGCTCCCAACGTGGTAGATGAACAAATGGTAAAAAGTATGGCGGACTATCCTGTTTTGTTTCCGATGGCAAATCCTGTTCCGGAGATTATGCCGGACAAGGCTCTTGCAGCCGGGGCCAGTGTTGTAGGAACAGGGCGCAGTGATTTTCCGAATCAAATTAATAATGTGTTGGCTTTTCCCGGTATTTTTCGCGGTGCACTTGACGTACGGGCACGTGATATCAATGAACCGATGAAAATTGCTGCGGCGTATGCGATTGCAAATTATATTCCTGAATCGGAACTATCCAAGACCAATATTATTCCATCTGCTTTGGATCGTGGTGTTGCCGGCGCTGTAGCGAGAGCTGTTGCGCAGGCTGCGAGAGATAGTGGAGTAGCCGGGATTTAATCGGTATTTGAAATATTTTATTCCCGAACCAATCGGTCAAAAAGCCGTTTGGTTCGGTTTTTGAATGCAGAGAACTTGTTGTGTGACAGCAGGAAAGGATCTTAATCGATTTGATTTCTTTGGAGTATAAGACCCTTTTTAAAACTTGTTAGACAGGTTCTTTTTGTAATGTGCAAAAATTTTGCCTTGGTGATAAATCACCAAGGCAAAATTCATTTATTCTTATTTAATATCCAGCTTCAACTAGTCTGGGACAAGATTCATGATTCTTATAAGCGGAAATATACTGTTTCATCCACTGATAATACTGATCGCCGAATCCGCCTTTCATTGGTTCAATATCGCGGCTGTATTCGGGAGTATACAAGTCGGTAAATTGATATCCATCTCCCACTTTTAACCGCTGTGCCTGCCATTCATTCCACCAAGTCAGTGTTACAATCTTTGGCCGATGTTCGAAAGCGTTCTTCCATTGGTTGTAGAATGTAATACCGTGTTGTCTGGACAATGCTGTTGCTGTGTTGGACATATAGTTGCGTTGTGCCGCAGCACAAACGGGCATCTGTTCATAGTAGGTCTTTCCGGTTGAGTTGTCTGTAATCGGATTGTTCGGTTGGTTATCATGATCCAGGAAGCTCCAGTCTTCTGTTTCATTGACCAATAATCCCCACATCGTCCGGTATGTCATCGGAACCATGAAAGAGGGAGTTGTATTTGCCACTGTGCCGGAGGTGTCTGTCCCCAACAGTAAGGGCGCCGCTTTTCCGGTGGAATCAGATCTCATATAAACCCACAGATCTTGATATTTTTGTTTATATAAGAAGTAGTATGTTGTGTTAATGCTGGATGAAACTTCCCAGCCGTCCCCGTTGGGCGCCGGATCATTTTTATTCCAGAATACGATATAAGGTGTCTGGAGTCCTTCTGCCCGCATTTCCAAACAGGTGTCAAGAATCGCATTGGTAGGATTCGTAATGGCAAGATTCCAAGAAGAAACTTTTCCACCGTTTAGGTATTCAGAATTCCAATACGAACGAGCATTTGTATTATCTATAATAATAAAATCTACTCCTGCTTCAGACAACTGTGTCATATGTGTACGGATGACTTCTTTATCGGTGCTCTTGTAATAACCTAAAGCCGGTTCACTCCAGTAATGGAAATGATTTTCCGGCCCCCAGCCAACTCCGCCGTTTGCAAGAATTTCCGGGATATTATAATGTTGACCGCCGTTGTATGCGTCAATATAGTCATGCCAAGTGGAATAACAAATACCCACAAGATCATCTTTAAATGTAATATCTAATCCAACTGTGGATTCTTGATAATCGGGATACAAGCTTTTCATGAACTTGACATAATCAGAATCCCCTTCGGGTTTATTGTCAATTTCTTTTTCTGGAATATTTGCATCTTCATCTACTATGTAACGAAATGCCGGCATGACGTCTGCCAGAGTAACAGATCCGTTATCGTCATAGTCTGCAATCTTTATTTGGTCTTCGGTTAGTTCCGTTCTTCCTACAATATGGCTGCAAACGGTCATTGCATCTTGTAGAGAAAGTTTGCCGTCTTCATTGATGTCGCAGAATTTTACAGTCCTTGCACTGGAGCAGACCGCAAGTGCAATCATCAAAAGGATGCTGAAGACAGAAACGGTCAGGACTTTTTTCATCTCTTCTTTCACCTCATAATGATAAAATAGGAATACAAGTTTTTCTATCGTTATTATATCATAAAAAATATAATAAGTAAATAGTTTTTTTACCCTTTTTCCATAAAAAAGTTCTTGTTTTTAGAAAAACCGCCGCTGTTGAATCTATCATAGCGGCGATTATGATCATTGATGTGTGTTAGATACAGAAACATCGTATCCGCCGGAGTTGAAAATAATTCCACGCGCTTGTTCGACTGTTTCTCGTCCTGCTGTGACCGACATGTGACATTCGGTATTGTTTTCAAATATGGGGGTCACCGATAATTTTCCGGTTGAGGTTAAGAATCCTCTTTCCGCTGTAACGGAAGTGCCATAGATAATTCGACCTGTTTTGTCTGAGTCGGAGGAAACATTTGTCGCTATGGGGTCATCTTGCCATCGCACATCTTTGATTTCCTGTAATTGTAAAATGCGTCTGCCCGCTGCTTGCGCGGATTCCGTATTGTCAAATGTTGCCGTAATTTTAAAATGCATAAAAAACACCCCGCGGTTAGTATGTTCACGCGGGGATTGTTTATGAATCCAGAATCAGGTTTTTATTAAAACTTTTCGGATGGCTCCGATATACATTTTATGGTAATCTTTCTTTTCATAATAAGGCTCTGTGATTTGCGGACAGGTAAATTTTTCAGGCTTCAGAAAATCAGCGTACAGTTTTTGACAAAGCAATACGATTCGAGCTTGTTCAAAATATACGGTGTTTTCTTCAGATACAGCAGTTAATCCCAGTTGTTGCGTTTTATTGATGCCCTTGCCCGTTATTGCGCCGGCCTTTTTTAAAATGTCGCGGCATTCCGGTCCTAATACGTTCAAAGAAAACATTTCATTGGTTTCCATAAATTCAAAAGTGTATCTTTGCGGACGTACATAAACCGTGGCCACAGGTTCATTCCACAAAAAGCCCATACCACCCCAACTAACGGTCATTTCATTGTGTTTTTGTTCATTTCCTGCCGCAAGCAACATCCAGTCTTCGGATATCATGCGAATCAAGTTCTCATTCAGATCCGTGGCTTTTATTTGCTGAAAAAGTGCCATAAAATCATCTCCCCAAAAAATATGTCAAACATATACAGCTTATTTTTTGTTTTCTTTTTCTTTTTTGCGTTCTTCCCGTTTTGCTTTGCGCTGCAGTGCACGTTCTTGGCGCATAATCTCTTCCGCTTCATCCGCTTTTTCAACGGTGGCGATCAAGTCACTGTCCGGTGTTTTCCATATGTTTAGTTTCCCAGTATCATTTAAGTTTTTAATGAAGATGAGAACTAACGGAACGACAAACATTCCCAAAAGGCCTAATACTTTTAATCCAACATACATGGACATCAGCGTTAAAAGAGGATTTAGACCGATTTGGCTGCCGACAATCTTAGGTTGGATGACTTCTCGTACAACGGAAACAATAATAGCGATGACGATTAATCCGATTCCGATAAAAATATCCCCACAGATGATACAAATAATTCCCCATGGAACCAAAAAGGTTGCAGTTCCTATGATCGGGAGAAGGTCCAGCAGCGAAATCAACAGTGCCATTAATAAAGAATTGCTGATTCCAATCAAAGAAAACCCAATCAATAATTCTACAAACGTAATGGAAATAATAATCGCATATGCCCGTACAATACTGAAAATTTTATTTTTAAAGAAATTTTTCGTCTCCAGTGCTCCTGCACGGTTTTTACGTGTTAGTTGTGCAGCAAGAAAGGTGCGAATATGCGGATAGTCAATCGAAATAAAGATCGAGGCCATAACCGTTACGATTAAAGAAATCAACAAATCCGGAACAGAGAATGCAAAGTTGGTGATGCCTACCAAAATTCCCTCTAATGCGCCGACTAACGCATCGCCGGCCTTTTCAATGGCCGTATCAATGGTTACCGTTAGTTGGGGGGCATTGTTGTTAATGGAATCAAATACATTGCCTACCCAAGAACTGATCTGCTGATAGATTTCATTGATTTTTCCGTTTTCGCCAGTCAAAGACTGGATGTAACTGAGCGCATTGACGGCTTGATCATATACAATTTGGCCAATTTTAAATAGGATAAATCCGACGATAAGCCAAACAATAACAACAAGCACAATCGACCACAGCGTTCGCTTGATTTTCATCTTTCGGCTTAAAAAACGAATCAGGGGATCTAATACGATAGCAAAAATAAATCCGATTAAAAACGGGACAAAAATGCCAAACGCATATTTAAAAAATAAGAAAGCCAGAGCGATAATCGCTGCAAAATAAAGTAAGTTGATTAAAAACGCTTTGCGGGATTTGATTTTTTCCTCATCCATTTCTTTATTGCGCCAAGCGGCGAGCCCCTTCCCAAAAATTCCAGAAATACAGTACTTCTATATTATTATATTTACATTTTATTCTATCATACCTAATCATTTTTGTCAATAACAAGGTGGATGTTGTTAATCCTTTTTTAAAAAGATACCTTATCATTAATAAAAAAGATTCCGATAT
>WHHJ01000023.1 GCA_014872655.1 Clostridia bacterium | reverse complement strand
CCGTGTATTCGCCTCTTGCCTGCTCACATAAGAAGCCGCCTCTTCAAATCGATCGCTGACATCCGTACGCTGTATAATCCAACAGCCTAAACTATTCTCCAGATATGCCAATTCATTGACTTGCATTTCAAATACTTTTTCCGCAACATCAGAAGGATACGTATATACTGTATCGGTCTCAAAAGAACCGTCACGGTCAATCACACAGCCCTGCAATAAAAGCTGGTTAAATTCTTCTGCAGATTCTCGAGTCTGGCTGGTATAAAGATCCATTTCTTCCTGCGACACATAATCTGCACTGTACTGCTGAATTGCATCTTCCATCGAAAGCTGTCCACTTTGAATCTGCTCATAATATCCTTTCATTTGCTCCTGGATCGATGAGATCTCCTCTTCACTCAAAGACTGACCGTCATATCCGGCTGTATATTGAATCACATAACGGAATCCGGTATAATCCGATTGAAAAATTTCTCGTGCATCTTCAGCAGATACTCGATTCTGTCCGGCAGCCCCGTAATAATAGTCATACAACATATTTTGCTTATAAAAACTAGTCGCATACAACCACCGCAACTGCGATTCGGTAATGCCAAGCTGTGTGCAATATCCGGCAATATCTTCCGGCGTATATTCGGTTTTTAATCCGGTAGCAATATCAGACAACTGGACTAAAGTCAGATCTAACCCCAACTGCTGGAATTGTTGGTCAATACAATAAATTTGAAGATAATTCTCTCTGGTTCTCTCCAAAATCAATTCCCGAAGTGTTTCGCCGGTTAAAACGGCTTCATTTAAAGCTTCTTCAAAAGATTTTTCAGGCCAGCGCATAGAGGCCATCTGCTGGTAGTAATCACGATTCTGCAAAGCAAGGAACTGATAAGGAACAGCAGAATAGGCGGTTCCGTTAATAACGGCTCCTGATTCTTGCTGTGAAAAATCCGAAGCGATGCCGATTGCCGTAAACCCGGCTTCTTTTAATTCAGGAACCCGTTCCTGCAACCGGGTCAAAACCTGATCATAAACATCTGCCCCCGCAATACCATTGGACAACACCAGACAATCCTGCGGAACACCTGTTTCGGGAAAGGCTGTTTCGGGTACAAATTCCCCTGTAAAAGCGCCCTCTATCTCAGTCTTTTCTTCGGAATCGGAAACAGAAATCTTCACGCCGCATACATTGGAATCCTCAGCTGAAAACGTATACAGCAGGTCCAAATAATACACGGTGTCCGATATCGTCACATCGACCGATGCCGTATAAGAATCGCCGCTGCGCGTTGTATCTACAGAAAACGCCATGGCCGGCATTTCAATTTTTCCGGCACATCCGTCATCACTCCGGTAAAAAGAACAATCCAGCACAGATTCTCCGCTATCGGGGTTAGTAACAATTAAACTCTGCCCGGAATTGTTATAGCATTTATAGACAACCTGACGACAATAATCGGGATTGGAGGAGTGCAAAAGAAAATCATCTTCTACAATTCCGGCCTCGCATACAACGCGCCGCCAAGTAATTTGTGCGTCATACTCATTCAACGTTGCAAGTGTATTGGCCAAATACTGATCTAATGTTCCGGCTAAAATACCATCATTATCAAACAAAATCTGCTGTAAAATGGCTTTCGTTCGTTCGGAACTGTTTTGAATGGCTGTGAATAATGAAGACATCAGCTTGAGGGTGTTTTCTTTATCCATCGTCAACGTAATCTCTTTAGCAGACACATCTTGTCCGTCAACCGTTACAGTAGTGTCTTTAGCTGATATTTTAGAATAAACATCCTGATAAGCACTGGTAAAAAATGTTGTAAAAATATTTTTTACATCCGTTTCTGTTTGAGCAGAAAATAAATCCGTCGGGACATATTCTGTCAGCGGAACCTGCACAGGCTGATCTAAAATCCTAGTCCAGTACAAATCTGCAGAACTCTCCGAAATACGAAGTTGTAATACATCCTGATCGAAACCTTCAAACCCGGAAATATCTACGGCAAAGGTCCCATCAGCTATTCCTCCATTCACAGAAAGGCCGCTGCTTTGTACCGGAATCTGTACATCCGATAACGTAAAGGTCGAAAACCCTCCCTCCGCAGAAAAAGAGCCTTGCTGCACCTTTTGCTGCATTTGCTCCGGCAATACCGCGGTAAGGATGCTTTTTACTGCAGTTTCGGGAGAAACCTTATAGGGCTCATTGCTCCCCTGCATAAAAAAACGCGTTTTTGAACTGCTGCAAGAACATAGAATCACCGCACAGCAAACAAGCAATGTGCATACGGCAACCATCATGATACGTCTTTTCATAAAGACCTCCTGTTAATCTGTATGTTTGGCGATAAAATCCACAAACCGCTGCGGTAACGGGGAATCAAATTCCAACCACTGCCCGGTTGTTGGATGGTGAAATCCAATCACTTTAGCATGTAATAACTGTCCTGTTAAATATTTTTTGTCAATGTTTCGAGGACTATACACCGGATCCCCAAATATGGCGTGACCTCGGTAAGCCATATGAACGCGAATTTGATGTGTCCGACCGGTTTGCAATCGAAACTCTACCAAACTGCTGTCCCGCAAGGACTGTAAAACCCGGTACTCTGTAACCGCATTTTTTGAGTTTTTTTCCGTAACCGCCATCCGTTTACGATCCCGTGGATCTCGTCCGACCGGTAGATTTATCACGCCGGATGGCTCCTTTAAATGCCCGTATACAATCCCATTATAAATTCGTAAAAAAGAATGTTGTTTGATCTGCTCAGCCAAATTTAGATGGGACTCGTTTGTTTTTGCAACAATTAAAAGACCCGAAGTGTCCTTATCAATTCGATGGACAATTCCGGGTCTGATAACACCGTTTATCCCGGACAGTGAATCGGCACAATGGTACAACAACGCATTGACAAGCGTCCCCGTATCATTTCCAGCAGCCGGATGAACCACCATTCCCTGCGGCTTGTTGACCACAAGCAATGCATCGTCCTCATAAACGATATCCAACAAAATTTTTTCAGCACTGACGTTCAGCGGCCGAGGTTCCGGAATCTGTACCGAAAACACATCCGACTGCCGCACTTTATAATTCTTCCCTTGCACCGTTCCGTTCACTAAAACGGCTCCCTGTTCAATCAAGGTTACCGCAGCCGAACGGGTAATCGATGCCTGCTGTGCAATATAAGTGTCTAATCGTGTTCCGACGTCCGCTTGCTGCGCGAAGAATTCCATTCAATAACCTCGCCTTTTGAAAAAATATAGCAAATAATAAATACAATGGCTCCACAGGTAATAAAAATGTCTGCAACATTGAAAATGGCAAACGAGATAAACTTGAGTTCAAACATGTCTACGACATATCCCCAAACGCACCGATCAATCAAATTCCCCAGTCCGCCTGCCACAATAAACATGGCACAAATCCCGGCAAGCAAACCACGAATCCGCCCTGTATATAATAAAAATAACAGGAAAATAGAGAACAAAATCGTTGCGATAATAAAGAACCAGTTTTTCCCGGCCAGAAAACTAAACGCCGCACCTGTATTTTCACAGTAATGTAAATCCAGTATTCCGTCAACCACAGGGATGACGGATACCGGCTTTACATATAAAACGACTAAATACTTCACAAACTGATCAATCAAAACAGCAAGTAAAATACCGATGGAAAAAAGCACATTGCGTTTTAACAAACTTCTACTCTTCATATATTCTCAACAACATGCGCACATCGGCTGCAAAGCGTTGGATGATCGGCATGTTGTCCGACAGTGGTGCTGTAAGTCCAACACCGCTCGCATTTTTGACCTTCGGCTTTAGCCACCTCGATCTTCTTTTCCGCTCCCTGTTTCAGGCTCACACCCGAAACAATAAACAGTTTGGGCAATACTGCTTCATATCCACACAAGAACTCGTAATCCGAATCCGAACAGGTAATGCAAACCTGCGCCTCTAACGGTTTTCCGATCAGTTTCTCATTTCTTGCAGCTTCTAAAGCACCGTTCACTTCATCGCGCAAGGCAATCAAACGATCATAATCCGCCAAGGTTTTTGCGTCTAATTGATATTGCTCATAAGGATGAACAAACTCATTCAACATCACATTTTCCGGATTATCGGATGAACGATGCGGCATTGCCTGCCAGATTTCATCTGCGGTAAAGCTGAGAATAGGCGCCAGCATCCGAACCATGGCATCTAAAATCAAGAACATTGCCGTCTGGGCACTGCGGCGCTGAAGGCTGTTTTTACCGTCACAATACAACGTATCTTTAATCACATCCAGGTAGAAGTTGGACATTTCTACAACACAGAAATTCCGAATCGCGTGATAAACGATATGATATTCGAAATCATCGTAGCCTTTTTTGACCTTAGCCATCAAATCATTCAAACGTGAAATGGCCCATCTGTCCAACTCAGACATCTCAGAAGCCGAAACGGCTTCGTCCGGGTTAAAGTCATTCAAGTTGCCCAGGATATATCTTGCCGTATTACGGATTTTCAAATATGCCTGTGAAAGCTGTTTAAAGATCTCATCCGAAACACGTACGTCTACCCGATAATCTGATGCAGCGACCCATAAACGCAATAAGTCGGCTCCATATTTTTCAATCACTTCTTCCGGCGCTACAGCATTGCCCAGCGATTTGTGCATGGCCTTGCCTTGTCCGTCAACCGTCCATCCGTGCGATAAGACCATCTTATACGGCGCACCTTCGCCTTTAGCTCCCACAGCAGTTAACAAAGAAGACTGGAACCAACCACGATATTGGTCAGCGCCTTCCAAATAAACATCAGCCGGCCAATGGCCCTTTTTCTGTGTTTCCAAAACTACAAAATGAGAAGAACCGGAGTCAAACCAACCGTCCAGTGTATCCTGTTCCTGCTCAAAATGGATACCGCCGCAATGCGGGCATTTGAACCCGAAAGGAAGAATCTCTTCTGCCGAACGCTCATACCAAGCGTTGGAACCTTCCCGTGCAAACAACTCAGAAACAGCTTCGATCGTCTCGTCGGTACAAATCGGCTTTCCACAATCTTTACAATAAAATACCGGAATCGGCAAGCCCCAATGACGCTGACGGGAAATACACCAGTCAGCCCGTTCGCGAATCATCTGGATCATCCGCTGTTCACCCCATGCAGGAGACCACTCTACCTGCTCACAAGCTTTTACAGCCTGATCTTTAAACGCTTCAACAGAACAGAACCACTGTGGTGTGGCGCGGAAGATAATCGGGTTTTTACATCTCCAACAATGCGGATATTGGTGCACAATCTGCTCACTGGCAAACAGCGCTCCGCTTTCTTTTAAATCTGCCAAAATGACGGCATTGGATTCATCATATTTTAATCCGGCATATTTCCCAGCATCGGCAGTCTGATATCCCTTATCATCAACCGGAACAATCATATCCAAATGATACCGCATTCCGGTAACATAGTCATCGGCACCAAACCCGGGAGCGGTATGTACGCAGCCGGTACCGCTTTCCATCGTAACATAGTCGGCAACAACCAACAAGCTATCACGATCCAACAACGGGTGCTGCGCTGTCATATATTCAAAGTCCGTTCCTGAAAAATGCTCAACAACTTCGTACTGATTGATACCGCCTGCAGCCATCGTTTTCTCCAACAAAGCTTCTGCCACGATATAAAACTCGCCGTTGTCCGCTTTTACTAATACATAATCTGCAGAAGGATGCAGCGCAATCGCTAAGTTGCCTGGAAGGGTCCACGTCGTTGTCGTCCAGATAATAAAATACATCCGGCTGATATCCCCGTAAGAAGATAGTTTACCCTGATCGTCTTTTACCTGGAACTTAACATAAATAGACGTACACGGATCGTCCTGATACTCAATTTCGGCCTCGGCCAAAGCGGTCTCATCGCTCGGACACCAATAAACAGGCTTTAAACCCTTGTAGATATATCCCTTTTTATACATCTCGCCAAAAACGCGAACTTCCACAGCCTCAAACTCCGGAGACATCGTCAAATACGGATGATCCCAATCACCCAAAACGCCCAACCGAATGAACTGCTGTTTTTGAATATCCACAAAATTTTCAGCGAATTTCTGACAAGCGTCCCGGAACTCGGGAATTGTCATTTTTTTCCGGTCTAACTTGTTCTTTTTTATAATCGCGCTTTCGATCGGCATCCCGTGATTGTCCCAACCGGGAGTATATGGAACTTGATATCCTGAAAGAGATTTATACCGAATAATAAAGTCTTTGAGTACTTTATTCATCGCTGTCCCCATGTGGATACTTCCGTTTGAAAACGGAGGTCCATCATGCAATACAAACATCGGGCACTCCTTGTTCTTTTCAAGAAGCTTCTCATAAACCCGCTGCTGCTGCCATCTTTCCAAAAATGTCGGTTCTCTTTTCGGCAGACCTGCCCGCATAGGGAAATCCGTTGCCGGAAGATTCAAAGTCTCATTATAATCCATGGATATAAAAACTCCTTCAGAAATCTATTATTTATTCATCGTCTTCATCATAAAAATCATCGTCATCATCGTCATCATCGATGAAGAAACGCGATGCTTTACGGGGCTTTGTATGGTTCTTTCTGCGACTCTTCGCATCTCCGTCGCCAAACAGATCCCGAATCTTATTTTCTCGAACATCCCGAGCTTCTTCAGCGTTTTTCTCATTTTGAACACGCCGCCGAGTCGATTCTTTAATTAAAAAATCGTCATCATCTTCATCGTCATAATCATCCCCGATAATGTCCAACGCCTTATTGATTTTTGCCCGCGTAGCAGCCTTAGACACATCTGCAATTTTTGTAACTGTCGGGATGACCTTTGTTTCCTCTGCCGGAGCCTCCTCAAACGAAACAGACTCAGGTTCTTTCGAAACAGACGGCTGAGGCTCTGCGATCCGCACTCCGGCCAAAGACTCTTTGGCAATCTGCGGTAAATTATTCAAATTTTTAATATGTTCTTCATAAATGGACAGCATCTTAGACTTAAAGTTTGCAATTTCATCCGACAATGCATTCTTCTCTGCACGCTGCTTGTCAGCCTCTGCAGTTGCTTCGTTAGCAGCCTTAACGGCATCCTCTTTAATTTTAGCGGCTTCTTTTTCGGCCTCTGCAATCATTTTTGCAGAATTCTCCTTAGCCAGCTGCATGACTTCATCATAACTCTTTTGTGTATGAAGCAACGTTTGCTTCCACTCTTCCTGCTCGTCCCGGAAGTTCTCCAATTTTTCACTCAGCGCCAATACGCGGCGACTCAAATTATCCCGCTCTTCGATCAATGCAGTATAATCAACTAAAATTTCATCCAAAAAAGCTTCTACTTCTTCTGCTTTATACCCTTTTCCGTGCGAAAACTCTTTGGTTTCAATGTCTCGCGGTGTTAACATACTCTCCAACTCCCCCAATAATCTATTGATATTTTTTTATCGGAACTTTCAATCTGCCTTTTCCTGTAACAGAACATTCGTCGGGATTTTGTGCAATCAAATATTTTCCGCTGCCACGAATCGTCAAACGATCTCCCAAGCTCAAATGTTTTGTAGTATCCGTAACGACGGCTCCGTTAATCAAAACTGTTCCGGAAAGAATCCGTTCACAGCTCTTTTTTCGCGAAGAATTTGTTATGGACGCAACAAAGCAGTCAAGCCGATTCGATGTCACCAGGCAAACCGTCTCTAAAAACTCTTGTTTGCTCTGAACCACACTGCCTTCCGGCAACCGTTCTACCCGACAAGAAGCATGACCGATGCGCGTTAGATTTTGCAACAGATACTCGCACATAACATCACAAACCGCAATATATGCGCCATCAGAAACAACTGAAATATCTCCGATAACATCTCGTCGAATACCCAAGCCCAAAAGGCTGCCCAAATAGTCACGATGTGTCAGCGGTCGATCCGTTAAGCCAACGCTTACCCATAAAATACAATAAGGGAAAACAGCATACTGTCGGTCAAAGTCCGAGCCAAAAACACCCAATATTTTGCGCCGCCCCGGTTCTATTCCGCTTTCAAAATCAAAAACAACCTTTCGCTTATTCAACAATGCAAGGGCGGTCTGCTGCTCCTCCTCAGACAAAAAGGAAGTATATGCCACTCCGTTTCTGTCTGCGGAGGATATCAACTGCTCTACCTTTTTTACAAAGATGTCATTCATGAATCAATACTCGTTGTCATTGTCCATTTCGTCAAAAATATTACCGGTAATCTCAACCCCGCCCGGAATAATCAAAAAGGTGTCATCAGCAACCTTTTTTACCTGGCCGGCAAGCGCATAAGCAACGCCGCTCAAGAAGTCGACAAACCGTTTGGTATCTTTTGAAACCAATTCCAAATTTAAAATAACGGTCTTTCTTCTTAACAGATGATCCGCAATTCCCAAAAGTTCATCTCTGCCTGTCGGCTTTTCCAATACAAACTCCGGCTTTGGTTTTTCGGTACGAAGAGCCGGACGAGAGGAAGACGAATGAGAAGAAACGTTTTCCTCCTCTTCTTCTACATAATCATTATCCAATTCGTCATCTACGTCTTCGCCTAAAAGTTTTTTAAATACGTTCATTTTTCTCTTCCTTTCAAATCAAAAAATATATATCATAATTTTATGAAGCAAATAAATACGAACCGATTCGAACCATGGTTGAACCACATTCAACGGCTTCTTCAAAATCATTCGACATGCCCATTGACAAAACGTCCATCTCAATACCCGGAATGGACAAAGATTTCATTTCATCAAAAACAGCCCGCATTCGACGATAATAATCCAGATTTTTCTCGATTGGCATGATCGACATAAGACCCTTTACATGTACATGCGGCATAGAAGCGATAGACTCCAACAGCGGCCTCGTTTGTTCCGGAGAGATTCCAAACTTACTCTCTTCATGCGCAACATTGACTTGAACCAAAATATTTACGTCTTTATCCAATTGTGCGGCGTGCTTTTCAATCTCGGCTGCCAGTTTTAAAGAATCTACCGACTGAATCAGATTCAAGTTTTTTATAGATAATAACTGCTTTACCTTGTTGGTCTGCAAGTGACCAATAAAGTTCCGCTTGCAATCAAGCAAAAGAGGATCTTTCTGCAACAGGGCCTGAACATGATTTTCGCCTATTTGATCAATTCCGGCTCGAATAGCATCGTTCGTTTCCTCTATAGTGTGATATTTGGTTACCGCCACCAACGTCACATCATGCGTATATCCGCCTTTTTGCTTTGCAGATTCAATACGACAAAGAATTTCTTCTTTTTTCTTTAAAATATCATTGTACATTTAAAACCTTCCCATCAAACATGTCTTTCCCGCCGCAGACAACTTCGTCGTTAGCTGTAAGAATTCTGGAAGTGACTTGGGCATTCGACTTCACAATCGAAAAAGTATCGGACGAATAAACAATGTCTACCGGCTTAAAAGTAACCTTTTTCCCGACCAAAACATAAACACCGTTTTGTCCGTCAACCACGCGCAACGCGTTGTTACTCACTTTAATTCCCGTATACGTTTTACGTACAAGACTGCAGGATTCTTTTCGCAGCGAAAACCCTTTTTCCGTCAATAAAGAACATTCAAAAACAACCGCACACTTTCCGTCGGCATCTTCTGATATACTATATATGGTTGCTGAAATATTGCGTACAGAACCATCGTTTAAATCAAACTTTAAAGTAACTTGATTATTTTCTTTTAGATCTGAAATACTATCACGGTCAAAAAGCCCACAAAAATACCACACCGGTGTATCTTGTAATTTCCCGATATAAGAATCTGAAACCGGCTGGGCTTGCATTTGAAGCATCTGCTCCAATTTCTCAGGCGTCAATGCCTCGACATCGGCAAAAGTTAGAGACTCATACCCATCAAACCCGGAATAAAAATATCCGGCAATCGGCGCGGTTACAGAATATTCTTGGTCTTTATTCGTCGCCAAGATTCCTTTTTTTTCGTCTTGCAACTGGGTTAATAATTGACTGTATTGAGAAGTACCGTTCATCTTTACATCTTTTTTGCTCAAAGAGATCTCTAAAGCAGACAGCTCTTCCCCCACAGACAATACATCGCGTCCGTCACATTCGTTTAAATAATCAATAATATTGGATTGAACCTGCTGCTCCAATACCACGGTTGTCGATTGGACATTACTGCTCACGATCTGCTCCAATACATCAATCTTATCATTTAAATACACAAGTCGGTCCATGCCCTCGGCATTTACGCTTTGTTTGGTATAAAAAGCTACTATAGAATCTTTTGCAACCCGATGCCCGTCTTGCTGCAAATACATTACAGATCCGTGGGCACCGTCGGAATAAAGCAACGTTTCATCTCGAACCGCAATGCCTGAAAAATCAATGCATTCGCTGTAAGTATAATCCTCTGCGGTTTCAAGCGTCACGTTATCCTGAAATACCATATTGGAAAATATATTGGCCAGTATAAAAAAGACCAGAACAGCAATCAAGCAATAGGCCACGATTTTAAACCACTTTTTTTTCATCATAATTGAACATCCTGCATAAAAAGTCCAACGATCTTCATCAAGATAATATTTGTATTATATCACACCTTGATGAAATTTTCTATAGTTTTAACAATTTTGTTAATTAATCCATAAAAATCCGTTTCAATATCGTCAACGGCAAACCATTGAATACGTTCATCCCTGCGCAGCCAAGTTAATTGGCGTTTGGCATAATGACGGCTTTCTGTTTTAATTCGTTCCCGAACCTCTGCCAAATCGCATTCGCCTCTCAAATAGGGCAAGAACTGTTTATAACCAATCGCCTGCATGGCATTGCAGTCCGGTGTCACAATACCGTCATGCAATAAAGCACGAACCTCTTGCTCTAACCCGGCTTCAAACATTTCATCCACTCGCCGGTCAATTCGCTCATATAACTGCGCCCGATCCAGATAATACAACCCGATCACACAAAACGTATACGGACTGACGGTCTGCCGAGACTGTAAATTTTGTTCCGTCATGGTTAAACCGGAAGTTTTATAAATCTCCAGCGCTCGAATCAATCTTTTTACATTATTCACATGAATTTTTTCTGCCGCTTCCGCATCAACGGAATCTAACAACTGCTTTAATACATTTGCGCCGTGCTCACTGGCAATTTGATTTAAAAACGCTCGATAATGCTCATCTTTTTCCGCCTGTGTAAATTGCAGATGATCCAAAAAAGAAGATACATAAAGCCCGGTTCCGCCTACTAAAAACGGCAATCGCCCGCAAGAAAGAATCTCCCGGACACAATCATCAGCCATACGCACATAATCTGCCACCGAAAAATCCTCATTGGCAGATATTACATCCATCATGTAATGCGGAATCCCGTCTCTTTCGGCTTGAGTCGGCTTTGCGGTTCCGATATCCATATGCCGATAAATCTGCATCGAATCCGCTGAAACGATACTTCCGTTAAACTGCTTGGCCAACTCGACAGAAATTTTAGTTTTTCCGCTTGCCGTCGGGCCAACCAACACAACCACTTTATTATTCATCTACAAAATCCTTTTAAACTGCTTTTCTATTGATTTTCTGGACAAAGAAAACGTGATCGGCCGACCGTGCGGACAATATTTTAACTGCGATTCGTTGGCAAAATACTTTTGGATTAAATCCTCCAACTCATATCGGGATGTGTTCATACCGCTTTTTACCGCTGCCTTACAAGCGACAGTATGCAAAAATTCATCCGCCAATTCATTTTTGTCCGTTTTTAAATTCAAACAATTATTAGCATAATCCGCAAGAACAGACTCTACGTCTTTATTCTCGAGGATTTGCGGAATGCTGCGCACGATCACGCTATCCCCAAAGTCGTCCGTCTCAAATCCGGCATTCAGCAAGTCTTCTCGATGACTGAGCAACGCCTGATTTTCGGAAGCGCCTAAATCCAACAATATCGGAGACAACAAATACTGAACCTCGATTTTTTCGGTTTTCAACTTTTCAAACAGCATCCGTTCATGTAAAGCATGTTTATCAATAAAAAGCAGATCTTCCCCTTTTTCCACAATAATATAAGAATGAAACGCTTCGCCGATAATACTAAAATCAACGGCAGTTTCTTCAGATATGTTCAATGGTTCAACAGCCGCAGGCTCCACCATTTCATGAACAGAAACGTTACGGTCGGCTTTTTCATCTACTTTGATCACCCGACCGTTTTTCTCCGCAAAAGGCAACGGCTCTGCAGAGACACTATCAGCGACTGTAAGAGAAACCGGTTCAAAGGCATCCGCAACTTTTGACAAAGGAGAATATTCTTTTTGCGTAAGCTGCTCTGCTGATCCGGGAGTACGAATCGTCCAATCTGCAAAATGCTTCGTTTGAGGCGGTCGAA
This sequence comes from Clostridia bacterium, assembly GCA_014872655.1. GTDB lineage: Bacteria > Bacillota > Clostridia > Oscillospirales > UBA644 > UBA644. The sequence continues at coordinate 14,779 of WHHJ01000023.1, read as the reverse complement.
CAGGTTCCGCTACTTTCTGAACCGCAGCAACAACACGCTCCATTTTTTCTTCAAAAGGTAGTTTGACATCTTTATATTGATTGGCCGGATGCTCGTCCGGCAATTTGGGCAATGCAATCTCCGTGATCCCGCGGTCATATGATAATGCTGCATGCAACGCGTCACGAAGAGCTGCGCTGACCGCCTTGTCATCGGCAAACTTCACTTCAACTTTACTGGGATGTACATTCACATCCACGCTCTGCAAAGACATCTCTAAAAATAATACGCAAACAGGATACCGAGAAACCAGCATCGAGTTCCGAAACGCATTCTCCAGCGTATTTTGCAGCACTTTTGATTTAACAACCCGATGATTGACATAAAACAATTGCCAGTTCCGATTGGGCTTATTAAACAAAGGAGATCCCACATACCCATAAATGCGATACCCCTCTGTCTGATAATCTACCTGCAACAGTCCTTCCGTAAAGCTTTTGCCGTACACGGCAAAAATAACATCCCGCAATTGTCCGTTGCCCGTAGTAAATAATTGCTCCCGCCCCGAAATAAAGTAAGAAAATGAAATATCCGGGTGAGACAAAGCCAATCGGTGCACTAGTGCTGTAATGTGCCCGGCTTCTGTTTGCTCCGCCTTTAAAAATTTCAACCGAGCCGGTGTATTATAAAAAAGATTCTGCACAGAAAAAGTCGTGCCATCTGCGCATCCAACCTCTTCACAGCTCTCAACTGCCCCTGCAACGACATGATATTTCCGGCCGGACAATGCACCGGCCTGTTTGGTGGTTAAATCGATCTCGGAAACGGCACTGATAGCCGCCAATGCCTCGCCGCGGAATCCGAGCGTAGAGATGCAAAACAAGTCCTCTTTCTGTAAAATTTTACTGGTGGCATGCTTTTTAAAACAAAGACGCGCATCTTCATCGGACATGCCGCAGCCGTCGTCCGTAATCCGAATCAAATCCCGTCCACCGCCGGCAATTTCAATTTTAATCGCGTGTGCTCCAGCGTCAATGGCATTTTCAACTAATTCTTTAACAACCGAGGCAGGTCGCTCTACAACTTCGCCCGCCGCAATCAAATTTGCTACTGAATGGTCCAGTACATGAATTTTCATATATCGATCCTCTATTCAATCTCCTTTGCCCTCTTGGACAAACTGTACAAGGTATTCATCGCTTCAATCGGAGTCAAAACCGTCGCATCCAAATTCTGCAATTCTTCAATCAACGAGTCTTTGATATCCGAATCAAACAAATTAAGTTCTGCAGGTTGCTCAGATGCAGGAGCAGACTGAAAAACAACCGGTTTGTTCTCGGACTCCAATGTTTTTAAAATTTCTTCAGCGCGGTCTACAACCGCGGTAGGAACTCCGGCCAACCGAGCCACATCAATCCCGTAACTGTCATCGGTTCCGCCCCGAATAATCTTACGCAGGAACAAAATCTTTTTGCCGTCTTTTTTTGCGGCAATATTATAATTGCGAACACCAGGGACAGAGTCTTCCAATGCAATCAATTCATGATAATGTGTTGCAAACAATGATTTTGCACGAATATGCTCCGCAACATATTCCAACACGGCGCGCGCAATGCTCATTCCGTCAAACGTGCTCGTGCCGCGACCGATTTCATCAAAAATCAACAAACTGTTTTTGGTCGCATTTTTTAAAATATAAGCCACTTCATTCATCTCTACCATAAACGTAGACTGCCCGGATGCCAAATCGTCGGCAGCCCCGACACGCGTAAAGATTTTATCCGTCACACCGATCACAGCAGAAGACGCCGGGACAAAAGAACCAATCTGAGCCATCAATGTAATCAAGGCTGTAGCGCGCATGTAAGTAGATTTACCCGCCATATTCGGCCCGGTTATCACGGCCATGCGATTGGAATCGGTATCCAGATATGTATCGTTCGGGATAAACATTTCGGTCTTTGCCATCTGCTCTACAACAGGATGACGGCCGTTTTTAATATCAATAACACTTCCGTTGTCTACGACCGGACATACGTAATTGTTCTTCACTGCAACCTCTGCAAATGAAGCCAATACATCGATCAACGCCACGCATGCAGATGCATTCTTCACACGATCCAAATGATCTAAAACAAATTTTCGCAGCTGTGTATATAATTCGTACTCCCGGGCAACAACTTGATCATTAGCATTTAATAAAGAGGTTTCAATTTCTTTTAACTCCGGAGTAATGTATCGTTCTCCGTTCACCAAAGTTTGTTTGCGAATATACGTGTCTGGCACCAAATCCTTTCCGGAATTGGAAACTTCGATATAATATCCAAAAATCTTGTTGTATCCGATTTTCAAATTTTTGATCCCGGTGCTTTCTTTCTCTCGGGCTTCCAACTGCGCCATAATCTGCTTCGAATCGCGCAACATATGCCGCAAAGAGTCCACTTTTTCATCAAAGCCGTCCCGGATAATGCCGCCTTCTTTCATAGCCAGTGGAGGCGTATCGCAAATCGCCTGCTGGATATAAGAAGTTATATCGGATAAATCGTCGCCTTGCTCTAAGATTTCTTTTAAATAAGGCGCCGTAAACGCTTCGGATTTTAAACACGAAAAAACCTCAGGCAACCGAGAAAAAGACTCGCCCAAGTTTTTCATATCCCGCGGATTAATCGTTCCGTAGACCACTTTGGTCAATAATCGGTCAATATCGCGCACGCCATCCAATGCGTCACGAATCTGCGCCCGTTCTACCGTCTTTGCACAAAAATCCTGAACAGCGCGCTGTCTTTTGGTAATCTGTACAACAGAAAGCGAGGGTTTTTCTAAAAAGTGCCGCAACAATCTGGCACCCATCGCAGTCTTGGTTTTATCTAGAACACCCAGCAAAGAACCCTTTTTCTCCTTAGAACGCATCGTTTCTACAATTTCTAAATTCCGCCACGAAAACAGGTCCAATTCCATCGAACTGCTGCTGCCTATCATTGTCAAATTACAAACATGAGTCAAATCACACAACTGCGTCTGATGTAAATACCGGAACAAGCCGCCCAAAGTCTGAACCATTAAAGAAGATTGCCCAAGGCCTAACTCTCCTACCGGTTTTCCGAGCTGGCGTAAAATCTCGCCTTCCGGATCGACACAGGCCTCCGCCGCCGTTACCGTACAGCCGCTCGTCTGTGAATAGGTCTTTACGGAATCCAACTTTTGCGCCGCGTCATTCAGATAAAGCTCCCGCGGTGCATATTTTCCTAAATCATTCATCACCGAAGGATCTTTTACCGAATACTCATCACTCAGATAAATATCACCGGTTGAAATGTCTATAAAACAGGTACATACCTTTTTCTGATCACAAAAAACTGCCGCAATATAATTATTTTTTGCAGCATCCAACATATTGAGGTCTGTCACAGTTCCCGGCGTAATCATGCGTACAACTTCCCGCCCGACAACATCGTTGGTCTTTGGATCCCGAATCTGTTCACAAACCGAAACTTTATAACCCTTTTCAACCAATCTTGAAATGTAATTATCCACACTATGATACGGAACGCCACACATCGGCGCACGCTCAGAAAGTCCGCAGTCCCGGCCTGTCAGAACAATATCCAATTCTTTAGATGCAATCACGGCATCCTCAAAAAACATTTCATAAAAATCGCCCAGACGATACATCAATATATAATTTTTATACATCTGTTTCATCTCGACGTACTGCTTCATCATCGGTGATAAATTATCCATTATACTCCTCTTTGATATCCCTTTCTGTGCCCTTGCTTATCTAAAAATAAAACCTATGATTGCGTCACGGCAAAATTAATGACATCCTCCGCAAGTACTGCAAGATCCCGTGCAGCTCCCCGGCTGTTCTCCGGTTACATGGAAGTTGATCACGCCGTAAACATCCGAAACCATTTTTTCCATCTGTTCCTGCGCCTGCATAAAAGCTGCCATAACAGGATTGCGTACCACATCGTCGTACGCAGCATGCAGTTCATCCTGAAGCTGCTTCAATTTCGTATCGTCTGCTTCCGACGAATTGCCGCTCATATGATTCATAACAGCCATTTTTTTCAAATTATATTCTGAGATCAATTGCTGCAACGGCTCGTCCTGCTCATATTGTTCTTTTGCCTGACGATATTGAACAAATGCCTCATCTTCCTCGATTGCTTGTCCCAATGCTTCTGCTAAATCCATTACTTTGCTCATTTTATCTACTCCTTTACTATCTTACCAAAAATCGCCCAGTTTAAAGCTTTATCGACCCGAACCCGAATCGTTTGACCGGGAACGATCGAAAGATTATCCACATTTTCAGCATGAACAATCGTATTATTTTGTGTCCTTGCCGCAAACACGTTTTCAGACTTTTCTGCAGGTCCATCCACTCGTGCCGACAAAACCTGACCAATATATTCGGAATGGATCTGCGTGCAAATCTCTGTTTGAAGATCCACTAATCGCTGAAATCGCTCAGCCTTCACTTCTTTGGGAATCTGATCCGGCATCTGCGCTGCAGGCGTTCCCTGCCGAGGCGAGTATAAAAACGTGTATAAACCATGAAAACGTACTTTTCGTACCAAATCCAACGTTTGCTCAAAGTCGTCTTCTGTCTCACCTGGGAATCCGACAATCACATCGCTGGTTATAGCAACGTCCGGAATCTTTTCTTTGGCATACTCCACTAAATCCAAATAAGTTTGCCGGGTATAATGGCGATTCATCTGCTTGAGAATTCGATCGCTACCGGACTGAAACGGCAAATGAACATGTTTGACCAACTTCTCGCACTCCGCAACGGTGTCCAATAATTTGTGCGAAGCATCCTTGGGATGGGAAGTCATGAACTTGACGCAGAAATCGCCGTCAATGGCATTGATGTCCCGCAACAAGTCCGAAAAATCATAATCAATCCCCAGATCTTTGCTGTAAGAATTGACGTTCTGCCCCAATAAGGTAATATCCTTATATCCGGCTTGTACCAATCCGCGCACTTCCGCCAAGACATCTTCCGGGTTCCGGCTTCGCTCTCTTCCGCGAACATACGGAACAATACAATAAGAACAAAAATTGTTACACCCGGACATTACAGAAACCCACGCCTTTACCGAACTGTCACGACGAATCGGCAGGCCTTCTACAATCACTCCGTTTGTATCTTCGGTATCAAACACACGACGATGCGATGTCATCAGCCGAAACAAATTTTCGGGGAAACGATACAACGCATGGGTACCAAACACCAAATCAACGTGCGGGTATCTGGCTTTAATATTCTTCCATACATGTTCCTGACTCATCATACATCCGCATAAACAAATCATCAAATCCGGATTGCTGCGCTTCAGATGAACTAATGCCCCGACATTGCCCAACACCTTTTGTTCCGCATGTTCACGCACGGCACAAGTATTTAACAAAATCAAATCCGCATCTTTCTTATCCGAAGTAAAACGAAAACCCATTTCCATCAACATTCCGTTAATTTTTTCGGTATCGTTCTCGTTTTGCTGACATCCATATGTATGGGTAAAGCAGCGCGGCGCCCGGCCGTGCGTTGCTTCAAATTCCTGATTTAACAAACCGACCTGATGCATATAATCACGCTGTCTGCACAACTGCTGTTCTGACACGTGCAGGCTGCTGTTTTGTATCAAATATATCACCTCTTATCATCTATACATTATAATACAAAAAAATATATTTGTAAACAATTTTTTATAAAATTGTATTTTGGGGATTTTCCTGTTGAAATTTAAAACGGCATATGATATAATATTAACAATCTTTCAAAATACGACTTTTTCTTGTAAAATAAAAGCGTATTTGTCATATAATATGAAAGGAGTGATTTCATGTTTGAAAAGGTCGAAAAAGACTGCGCTTATTGCAGACAAGGACATATGCTGATGAATGAAGAACATGTAATCTGCGATGTTTACGGCCTTATTCAAAGACAGTTTAAATGTAGGCATTTTATTTATGACCCGCTCAAACGGGTCCCTACCTGCGTATCCGTGCAAACGGATTTTAGTGCAGAGGATTTTTCAATCGAATAAAAAAGGAGGATCAGGATGGCAATAACCTTAAACACAAAATACCTGCGGAAATTTGTAAGTGACAGCGAATTTTCCGCCATGCAGCCGTTTGTAGAAACGGCACACAGACTGGTAACGGAACGTACCGGCCTCGGTAACGATTTCTTAGGCTGGCTGACGCTGCCAAACGATTACGACAAAGAAGAATTTGCCCGGATTAAAAAAGCTGCGGAAACGATTATTCAAACAAGTCAGGTTTTGCTTGTTATCGGAATCGGAGGCTCCTATCTGGGCAGCCGTGCCGTAATCGAAGCGCTGAAGTCACCGTTTTACGACAGCCTGACCAAAAATACGCCTGAAATTTATTTTTTAGGCAACAATATCAGCTCTAACTATTTTAACAATATCATTTCGCTGTGTGAAGGCAAAGACGTTTGCGTCAACGTCATCTCTAAATCCGGAACGACGACCGAACCAGCTATCGCTTTCCGTCTAGTCAAAAAGTATATGGAAAGCCGATACGGCAAGGAAGCTAATAAACGAATCTATGCAACTACGGACAAAGCCAAAGGTACGTTAAAAACCATGGCAGACTTAGAGGGATATGAGACATTTGTTATTCCGGACAACATCTGCGGAAGATATTCTGTATTAACAGCTGTCGGCTTACTCCCCATTGCCTGCGCAGGCATCGACATCGACAAGTTGATGAAAGGGGCTGCCGATGCGGTTGAAAAGTATTTTGACCCGAACTTGCAGAAAAATGACTGCTATAAGTATGCAGCTATTCGAAATATTCTGTTAAGGAAGAACTATACAACAGAAATCACTGTCGCTTATGAACCATCTATGCAGTGTTTTCAAGAATGGATCAAGCAACTGTTTGGTGAAAGCGAAGGCAAAAACAACAAAGGATTGTTCCCTAGCAGTATGATCTTTTCAACAGATTTACATTCTCTGGGACAATATGTTCAACAAGGAATGCGAAATCTCTGTGAAACCGTTTTATGGATTAAAGACGTTCAATACAATACAACGATCGGCGAGGATTCTCGCAATCTTGACGAACTGAATTTTCTTGCTGGCCGAACACTGCAAGAAGTTAATGAGAAGGCTTTTCTCGGAACGACTTTGGCACACACTGCCGGCGGAGTACCCAATACGGTCATTGAAATTGACGAAATGAATGCCTATACCATGGGGCAGTTGATCTACTTTTATGAAAAGGCCTGCGCAATTTCAGCCTACTTATTAGGAGTAAACCCTTTTGACCAGCCGGGCGTACAGCTTTACAAGTCCAATATGTTTGCCTTGTTGGGTAAGCCCGGATACGAAGACAAAAAAGAAGAGTTGGGAAAAATGCTGTAAACGAACCGCCGAACTTATCTATTTTTGACAAACATTTGTAAATCCTGTTTCAGGTCTTGAAAAAAGGTTTTTCAGATGATATAATATAATCAAAGGAGTGATTACATTATGGTAAAACTAATGATGGGACTCAAAGGAACAGGTAAGACAAAAACACTCATTGACAAAGTAAATGCGGCAGTAACGTCCGAACACGGTGATGTGCTGTGCATCGAAAAAGGCGATAAGTTACGTTATGACATCGACCATAAAGCAAGACTCATTTCTACGGATGAATACGGGATCATTGATTACGATATGTTCTACGGTTTTCTTTGCGGACTGGTGGCCAGCAACTATGATATAACAGCGATTTATATCGACTCGATTACGAAGATCTGTCGTTCGGACGATATTGGTGAACTGGAAAAATTCTTAGATGAATTGCAAACCATTCAAAATAATATTAAAATCTTTATTACGGTTAGCAGCGATATCAATAATGCAACCGATAAAATCAAAGAATATTTTGAATAAATAAAACATAAAGAAAGGCGCGTCAAGCGCCTTTCTTTTTTATATACCGCACAAAAATAAGCCATAAAAATAAGCCAACCTGCACATTGTATAAATAATACAAATATGATATAATAAATCATCATGTGTTTAAAGGACGTATCGTTATGAAAAAAGCAATTTCTTTGATTTTAACACTATTGATTTTATTTTCTCTTGCTTATGCGGTTCCTTTTCATGCGGCTTCTTCTGCAAAAGAAGAACTTCTTTCCCTATTACCGTACTATGAGGGATACGCAGAACGCATTACGATGGGAGAATATAAGAGTCATACAGAGTATAAGCGCTATGTCAATGTTTTGTTGCCAACTGCTCGAATTTATGCAGACAGTACTCAAGTTTTCCCAGATCAAACCTATCAAGACATCATTCGGCAATTGGAACAAAGCTGGACAACTTGGCGCAATGATATGCCGATCAGTGCGGGGCTGCAAATCTATCGAGACCGTATCATTAGCAGTGTAGGAGATTTGGCAAATTATCCGACAGAACTGGCAGAAAAATATTCGCAAGCATATACACAAGCTGCAAATCTGATAGATCTATATAAAAATAATATTTCAGCGTTAGATATAGACGGACAGGCAGCCCTAGACTCTCTGCAAGGATTAGTCGACGGCTTAAAACAGGGACAAATTAAGCAAGATGCAGAGGTACTTTCTCACAAATATACCTTGGCAGAACAAACTCTCGCATACAGAAATGAACTGAAAAAAGACACCTCCGCTTCCCCCAAAAAAGAAACTTTAGAACTCGCGCAAAAAATTCAAAAAGGCGTAGAATTGATAGGAAACACCTCTGCAACAACGGCAGACTATGTTCAAGCTGTAAACGACTTAGAGGACTACTATTACAACCAATTCCAGCCTGCATTATTTATTGGCAATGCTTTTATCAATAAAGCACGGGAAGAATATTTTAAAGTTTCGGCAAACGCCGACCAGTATACGCCAGAATCTTGGAAAAAAGTATCTGATGCCATCGATTACTGCGACATGGTGAAAAACAGCTGGCACACGGACAAAGACTGTCTAAACGCTTACAATGCGCTGTTAGATGCCATTGCAGGCCTGCAGCTGAAAGAACAAAAGGCATATTCTATTAACGTCAGCAGTGTGCAAGTCTCTGCGGCAAACACCGCAACAATCCAAATCCATATTCCAAACGGATCCGATATCGGATATGGTAACTTCGGGCTAATGTATGACAGTTCCGTACTCGAATACCTCTCCGATTCTATGGAAAATACAGATGTCTATAAAAACCAAGTCTTTTTAAGATACGAAAATTTTGAAAAAACCGCAGCACAGGACTTTACATGGACAATCACCTTCCGTGTTAAATCTTTTGCAGAAAGCGGACAGACACCTCTACTGCTCACGTGTGAAAAACTTCGAGATCAAACCGGCGCACTGTTAAAATACGAAATTCAACAAGGGGCTGTTTCGGTTATCTCCGAGAATAAACGCGGCGACGTAAACCAAGACAGTCAGGTTTCTCTGGCTGATGTGCTGAAAGTAGCCCGATTCGTCGTGACAGAACAGGTTCTAACTGAGGCTGAACAATATCTTGCAGACATTCAAAATACAGGTAAAGTTACGCTCAGTTCCGTTTTATGTATCGCTCGGATCGCACTAGGAGATTCGATTTCTATCCCGGAAACCTGTCAAATCCAATATTATGCAAACGGCAACTTGATCGACACCCAAACCGCAGCTCGATATCAAACGGTCAATCAGCCTCTTGTTCCGGAAAAAGACGGATATGTTTTCCGAGGTTGGTACACCGAAGAAAACGGCAAAGGACAAAAAGCAGACGATGTTTTTTACCTTTGTTCCGGCCAGAACCTTTACGCATATTTTGAATATTTTGAACCCGGTCCATTGACAAAAGATCAAATTGAAATCGGAGGTTTTTGTGCAATCCATCGGGAATACGCAGTAGAAGATGATTTTAAAATGCTGGCAGAATGCGGTATCGACTTTATTATCTTAGATTATCTGCATAACGACGAAAAATCAGAACAATGTCTGCACTGGGCAGAAAAATACGGGATTAAAGCGCTGATCCATGACTATGATCTCAATGCGCTTTCTACATTTACCCCCGAAGACGTTGAACAAATGACGGCAGCTTATCGAGAGTCTCCCGCCTTTGCCGGAAATAACTTATACGACGAACCTCATTACAATCTGTTTGGACAACTGGAACAGAAAATGAATATCTATACACAGGTCTTACCCGAATATGATATGCACGTCAACCTGTTCCCGAATTACGGAATGGATTACATGGGTGGAATATCCTTTGATGTCTATGTGAACCATTTTGTCTCCACCGTAACCTCATCCAATCATGTTTGTCAGGATCCCTATCCGTTGCATACCCAAAACGGATCCCGGGTGATTGATTCCAACTATTATAAAGGGCTCCAAACTACGGCAAACGCGGCGAAACAAAACAATCTAGATCACTGGATCTATATCCAAACCATGACCGGGGTCAGTCAGGATACCTATCCGACTCTGGCAGATCTGCGATTTCAGGCCTACTCCTGTCTTGCCTTTGGCGCATCTAAAATTGTACATTACTGTTATGATGTACCGGGGTATCAGCCAGGCGGAGGCGTCTCCGCACAAGTATACGCCATGCGGGATTATGGACACAATTATACCAAACTATGGGATTACGGACAAATTTTACACGAAGAATTGGAAGTAATGTCTGAGGTATTCGCTCAATATAACTATCTCAATACGTCAGAATATCACGAAAAGCCACTTCCATCCTATATGTCCTCAATGACCACCTTTGCGGATCATGATCTTCAAATTTTGAACAGTGCTCAGCCATTACTGATAGGACAGTTTTCTGCAAAAAATAATAGTTCAGATAAAGCATTTATGATTACCAATGCCGAAAATCCCGGAACTGCGCAGACAACAACCGTTTCATTTACCGTTTCTGCCAACAAGACGGTAACGGCATATTATAATGGTCAGGCAACTACTCTGCAGGCCCAAGACGGCGTGTACACCCTCTCCCTGAAACCCGGCGCAGGAGCGTTTGTTACCGTCCAATAATAAAAAACAAACTCATTGGATTTATTTTCAAAATCAAAGGTCATACTTAGCTCTTTACAACCAATGGTTCTATATCATCAAGTATGGCCTCACAACTTTTATCCATAAAAAAATCCGAACGAGAGGTTTCCCCTTTCGTTCGGATTTTTTATAATACATAATCCATTTCTTTACTCATGGACAGAATATTTAGTAGTATATGTGCTGAGAACTAATCTTCTATTTGCATGGTTTGCATCTGCTCTTCGGTAACACCGTTTTTTTCACCGTAGTTCAGCCAGTAACGGGTAGAAGCACGAACAAACATCTTTACAGAAATTGGCATGGTCGTCTGCAATGTTTGATAACGCTGCTTGTGTATACTTTGTGCAAGTTTTTTGATATTTCGCTTCACAAACCAGACAAAGGGAGTTGTTAATATTGCCTCCCCGCTCCCGATCTTTAAAACGGAGCCAAAAACATAGCCATTCTGCCGACAAAAAATCTTTACCATTTCAACCGCGATGTCATTTTGCCCGGGTTCAAAAAAACCGCAATTAATCAACACCGAAATAACCGGCTTTTTCTGAAAAGATCTTTGCTGAAGTTCTTTTAAAAATTTCAAAAGCGGAACCGGGATTCCATCTGCATAAAGCGGAAAGACCAACAGAACATCCGACACCTGCTCTATTTGTGCAAAAATACGCTCATAATAGGGAGAAGAGACAATAAAATATTCTGTTTCCTGTTTGCTATACTTTGAAAAAATGTCTGCGTATGCTTTAGAATGAGACCGAGGCGCCCGAGGACTGGCATTGAGTATCATTATTTTTCCCATGTTTCGACCTCTTTTCTGACTACGTTTTCGGCTTGAGACTCTTTAACAAAAATGACTTTATAACTTTTAAAATTCATATTTTTTGCATTTCTCGCAACCAAACGCTGAAAAACTTGTTGTTCCTCTTTATCGTCACATCCATACGCCACTATAGTTGCCTGCTTAAGCGCCACGTTGCGCTGAACATGATGCGTCTCGCCGTCCAACAACCGAATAAAAGCTTTCTGTACCGGAATCGCACGCTCCAACATGGTTTTCATCATCGTATCATAGCCACCGTAGCGAATTCGGCTGACATACAGTACCGTATCACTTTTGGCAATACACGGATAAACCTTTACCGCATCGTCCCGTATCACACATCTGCCCGGAGTTTTAACCCAGCAACCAAAACACCCCACACAATTAGATATCTTTAATGAAGATAAATCAATCATCTTGATATCCCCTGATATCTGTTCCATAGCCAAACTCAAAGGTTTGTCACTTAATATCAATTTCATAAAACGCTCCTTTTACTAAGCCCCTTCCATTTCTCAATGATATCGCCTTTGATTTCCGGATATAAAGATAAATTATCTGTTTATAAAAATCGGTTACTCAAAACCTAAAACATATTAAACATATTATATCACAGTCCCACTTTTAAATCAATGACAATAAAAAGATTCCAAATACTTCTAATTCCATCGTAACAAATCTCGATCACTTTTTCTTTCATTCTATTTTTTAGTCACTGTCGTTGACTTTATTCATATATTATGATAAAATATAATAAACTTAAAAAGTTGTTTTTGTCTTATTTTGAGGTGATATTTATGAAAAAACTGATGTTGTTGCTGTTAACACTGGCAACCCTCATTTCTTCCTCTTGCACAGTAATAGATAAAACGCCGGTAGGTTCCCTTTTATTTACATCTGTGCGAAAAAGTTTTTATTGTTCCTCAGGCGCGATCACAAGTGCAATAAAGCCCATCGAGCGTGATGATCCCAACTATGCAAAATCTACATGGTGCAGAAGAATCCAACTAAACGATGAGCAATACTATCAAGAAAAAGGTTCTTTTCTCTTTTATTTAGACCCTGTAGGAGATATTAGTCAATATATTGAAACGGGATATCTTCGTTTTTATATCAGTGTGCCTCAAAGTATGACGCTCCAAATTTCAATGAATAACGAAAATTGGACTTCAACAGCAAGATATTCATTCTTTATAGATACAGAAAAAGCGGTGGAGGGCTTTAACGAAATTCGGATTCCGTTCAAATCGTTACTGGAAAATGCATCTTCCTCTTTTGATCCTACCAAAATCAAAAATATCAATTTATTTGTACCGGAAGACGCTACGGCAGAAACGTTTCTTTCCCCCGGGCAACAAATCCATATTATGCCTTTTGAATTTTGGTCAGACAAGCCGGCAGCTGCTGATCCATACGAATATGTTAATAAATTTTACTGTGGTTCCGGAAATAAAATCGAAGTATGGGATAAAAACGGCATTTTACCGGAATCCATCGTTGTTAATGCTTACCAGAACACCCTTGATACGGAACAGGCAAATACTACTTTACAACAAAAAGTTCCCGGAGCTGAGTTACAAGACCTTTACACGATACAGCTCATTAACGATATGACTCGAGTTGTCAGTGTTTACGATCTTACGGGCGAAGTAGAAATTGCCATCCCGGAGGGAAGTATCTCACAAAACGACTCGCAGAGAGTCATGGTCATTGGGCAAGAACAGACTAAAGAGGTTCCCACCTATCATCAAGACGGATTCCTAATCATCCGAACAGATACTATGGGAGATTTTGTGTTCTTTACCGGAGACGGAGAAGTGGAAACGACACAGGAAGAAGTTCCTAACTATTTGAGCGTTCGAATCGATGTAAATCATCCCGGCATTCCCGGTTATGATGCAGAATATACCTTTAAAGTAATGGAGTATTCGGGTGGAAGTATCAAACTCCTCAATGAGAAGGACTACACTCTTTTCTGCAATATTCCGGAAATTAAATTTGAAAATGCAAAAGTAACAGTCCCTGCAGAATTTAAAGATAACACCTCTATACAAGGCGTTAAAATTTATGCCCAAAAGAATGACAATCCGGACATTACAGGATATTATCCGCTTATGATCAAAAATTGGTCTATGACATTCCAAGACGAGTTTGACGGAACCGAGTTAGATGAATCCAAATGGCCCTATGCTAAAAATGTCTGGAATCCGGTATCGGGTATCGGCCAAGGGAAAACCATGGCAGAAAGCCGAGACGCTATATACGTAGAAGACGGAAAATGCACATTACGCATTGAAAGCGGCGAAGGCAAAGAAGTATACCACCAAGGACAACTTGCCGGGCCGGCAGATTTTGTATACGGTGGCATGTCTACCGAGAATGCATTTTCACAACACTTTGGATGTTTCACAACCAGTGTAAAGCTACCCGTAGGTACCAGTGCCGGAAATAATGCAGCCTTTTGGTTACTGATTCAAGACGAAGGATACGCGACCTCTTACTTCTTTAGATATCGCAACACTTCTGAAAATCGGAATAACTACTGCGGCGAAATTGATATTATGGAGTGCTCTACTGCATGGAACCCAGATCAATATCAGATAACAGAACATTTCTGGGACAAAGACACCTTAGAACATGATTCTGATTTCATTGCCTATATGGACCAAAATCTCTTTAACGGAGAATATGCAGAGGTATCCTGCGTTTGGACAGAAAATGCTTTATATTACTATTATAACGGCAAAGTAGTTAAAGCCGTTAAAAACATCGAAGCTTATGAAGACAGTGAAGCTTATATTCTGTGGGACTTTTACGGAGGCGGATATGGAGCTGAAAATGCAACCTGGGTAGGAAGTTTTACAGAGGATGACCTTGATAAAATGAACATCAGCATCGACTATGTAAGAGTGTAT
>WHHJ01000022.1 GCA_014872655.1 Clostridia bacterium | reverse complement strand
GATTTTGTTCAGTTAATATAACACTGTAATTATTAAACACTGTAATTATTATAAAAAAAACAGTGTTATTTTTTTTATTATATTTCAATATCAAATTCTCAAAACAAACAAAACAGGTTTATTAGTCCTAAAAATCAATTAAAATCTTTCAGTTAAAAACAAAACACATCGTTTTCATGATCTATCTTCTTTTATGAACTGATAAATTTTTTAATCATTTTTGTACTAATGTAACAAAATAAATTTTTATTGTTTATATATTTATTTAAATATATTGCTTTATTAATACAAATGTGGTATGATATCACTAAGAAACAATGGTTTATGGAGGTTTGTATGAAAAAAATAATATCGATACCGCTGTTTGTTTTATTAACAGCCTCATTTTTAATAACGGTTTCGGCTTGCACTGTTATTTACAAATCTGAGCCTCTTCCGGACAGAGAAAAATATACAGGGCCTTATTCTGCAGTAAACGGAGCATTTGCCGGAACAGATGACTTAGACAGAGAACTGACAACGGACAACTCAACCTATGCAGAAAATGAAAAAACGGTAGGAATATTTTATTTTTTATGGCAGGGAGAGCACGGAATTGATGGACCCTATGATAACAACAAAATTGTACAAGCCAACCCAAACGCTGTTGATTCAGAGAAAAACTGGATAGCAGCAGGCGGCGGACCTATTGAAGCGCACCATTTTTGGGGAGAGCCTTTGTTTGGATATTATACCTCTTCTGATAAATGGGTTTTGCGCAAGCATGCTCAAATGTTAATCGATGCCGGCGTAGACTATATCGTCATAGATACAACTAATGCCTTTCCCTATACGGCCCGAGTAAAAGATTTAATCAGTGTTTGGTATGAGTTTTATGAACAGGGATTTGACGTCCCAAAGATCTCTTTTTACACAAACTCTGCTGCGGCAGAAACTATGACAGCTCTTTATAACGAAATTTACACTAATGGCGCTTTATACGCACAATACCCCAATTTAAAAGACCTTTGGTTTTATTGGGACGGAAAGCCTTTAATTATCGGAACCAATACAGGAATTAACCCCAGTATCGCCAATTATTTTACAATTAAATTAAGTCAATGGCCCAATGAAGGGAAAAAGCCAAACAATAGTTGGCCTTGGATGGAATTTTCCAGATCCTTGACAAATGACTCTGTATATTATGATCAAAACGGAGAAAAAATGGTGATCAATGTCTCCATTGCACAACACAGCGATACGGTCAATTTCAGTTATACTGCCTGGTATGACGGAAACGATAGAACACGCAGCTGGCACAATGGAGCAAACGACACATCACCTAACGCAGTACTGTATGGATATAATTTTGCAGAACAATGGGAATTTGCATTAAAACAAGATACCCCCACCATTTTTATTACCGGATGGAATGAATGGGTGGCACAAAGGCAAGCGCCTCAACGCTGGCCAATTCGATTTGTCGACTGCGCAGACCCAAACAACAGCCGAGACGCAGAACCGATGCGTGGGCTGTTTGGAGATAATTACTATATGCAAATGACAGATTATATCCGACAATATAAAGGAGTTTCCCCACGTGTGGATGTCGGACACCCTGTTACTATTGACATAGCCGGAGATTTTGACCAATGGAATAATCCTGCAATCACCGCCGTATATACCGATTATAACAATGACACCGGAAACAGATTTGCAACCGCATTTGGTAACCAGATTGTACAAAACAAGACCGGAAGAAATAATTTCGTCACGATGAAAACCGCACATGATGCAGAAAATCTTTATTTTTATGTTCAGACCCAAAACAATATCACTGCAGCAACCGATTCAAATTGGATGACATTATTTTTAAAAACAGAAGAAAACGCTCCATCCAACTGGTACGGATACGATTATGCCGTTAATTTACAAGGAAAGGGCGTACTTAGCCGCTGTACCGGAGGATGGAATTGGGAACCTGTAGAAAATATTGACCTTGCCGTTAACGGTAACCAAATGATGCTTTGTGTCCCATATCAACAAATTGGTTTAGACCGATATACAGATGGGCTGGTTGATTTAGAATTTAAATGGGCAGATAACTATCAAGAAAATGCAAACTGGGAATATGATATCTTTTCGTTTTATACTGACGGTGACGCGGCGCCTATGGGCCGCATGAATTACGTCTATTCTGATGTAAAATAAAACAATAAAAAAGACGGACAGGAAAATCCTGACCGTCTTTTTATTTACATAAATTTTCATCACAGTTACTGACAGGATACCGGGGTGTACCCGGCCTCTTTTACCGCGTCTGAAAGAACCTGGCCGGAAACCTCTTTAGACAACTCAATAGTAGCCTGTTTTTTGTCCAAATCCACAACAACCGATTGGACACCGTCCACGGCCTCCAATGCCTTTTGTACATGCATTTTGCAATGGTCACACATCATTCCGTCTACTTTCATTACTTTTTTCATACTGATCTTTCCTTTCTGATTTGAATGTATGTCAATATTATTTAAAACGGAGGCTTGTTTAGCAATTCTCTCTTCTTCTGGTTGTTTTGCTGAGAAAGTCGGCCGAAACAATTTGAGTCTCAACGCATTCAAAACTACACAAACAGAACTTAAACTCATCGCCGCAGAGCCGATCATCGGGCTCAAACGAATCCCGAACGCCGGGAACAAAGCACCGGCGGCAACCGGAATACCCAATACATTATAGAAAAAGGCCCAGAACAAATTCATCCGGATATTGCGCATCACGGCGCGACTTAAATCAATCGCATTTACGACGTCCAACAAGGAATCTTTCATTAACACAACATCAGCGGAATCGATCGCGATATCCGTGCCTGCGCCAATGGCGATTCCGACATCTGCACGCATCAATGCAGGAGCATCGTTGATTCCGTCTCCGACCATCACGACACGGTGTCCTTGCTGCTGAAGCTGCCGAATATGGAACTCCTTCTGCGTAGGCAAAACATCCGAAATAACATTTGAAATTTCCAATTCACTCCGAATCGCCTCCGCTGTACGTTGATTGTCTCCCGTCAGCATCAAAACCTGCAATCCCATTTTTAAAAAACGGCGGATCGCCTCACGGCTGGAATCACGCACCGTATCTGCTACGGCAATAATACCAACTATAATCTCGTCTCGGGCAAACAGCAAAGGGGTTTTTCCCTGCGCCGAAAGCTGATCGACAGAAGCCAAAATATTTTCAGTATTGGAACGAGTCTCACCCAAATACCCATGCTGCTCCATCAATGAAAGATTTCCGGCAAGATAAGTATGTCCGCAAACTGTGGCACGAATGCCGCTGCCTACATAAGCCAAAAAGCTTTCCGCTTGCGGAATCTTCAAATTTTCTTGTTGTGCTTTTTCAACAATTGCCTGGGCTAACGGATGTTCACTACCGGACTCCGCGGAGGCGGCCTGCGCTAAAAACTCTGATTCGGAAAGGTCTTCCAAAAACAACAACACATCTGTTACCTTGGGATGCCCGGACGTAATCGTGCCTGTTTTATCCAAAACGATCGTATCAACCGCATGAAGCTGCTCTAATGTTTGAGCTGACTTAATCAATATCCCCATTTCCGCCGCTTTGCCGGTTCCGACCATGATGGATACAGGCGTGGCCAACCCCAATGCACAAGGACACGAAATTACTAATACCGAGATCGCAGTCGACAATGCAAAATCAAAACTCTGCCCGGCAATCAACCAAATCACAGCAGTTAATACGGCAATCCCGAACACGACCGGAACGAAAATACCGCTGACTTTATCAGCCAATCGGGCAATCGGCGCCTTAGACTGTCCCGCTTCGTCCACTAAGCGAATGATCTGTGCAAGCGTCGTGTTTTCCCCTACACGGGAAGCCTGAAACCGGAAAGTTCCGTTCTTGTTGACACTGGCAGAAATAACAGCATCTCCCACCGATTTCTCTACGGGAATACTTTCACCCGTAATGGCAGATTGGTCAACATATCCATTTCCCTCTACAATGACACCGTCGACGGGAATCCCCTCGCCGGGACGAACCACTACGATATCCGACTCAACGATCTGCTCGGCCGGGATTTTCATCTCGACCCCATTCCGAACAACGGTAGCCGATTTGGGCGTCAGATCAACCAGTTTTCCAAGTGCATCAGACGTCTTGGCTTTTGATTTGGCTTCTAAAAACTTACCAACCGTTACTAAAGTTAAAATCATGGCAGCCGATTCAAAATATAAGGCATGCGCATATTCATGAACCAAATCAGCACGATGATTGCCAAGGCCGTAAGCCATCATAAACATGGCAAAAACTCCATATAAAAACGAGGCTCCGGAACCCATTGCTACCAAAGAATCCATATTGGGGGCACGATGGATCAGTGCGCGAAATCCGTTTTGAAAAAAGTGTCGGTTGATAAAAAGAACGGGAATGGTCAGCAATAACTGCGCCAATGCAAAGATCATGGCGTTTTCTTCTCCAACAAAGAAAAACGGCATCGGGGCTGCAATCATATGCCCCATTGCAACATACATCAACACCACTAAAAAAATCAGTGAGCTGATCAGTCGATGTTTCATCTGCCGCTGTTCGGTTTCGGCACGTTTCTGCCGTTTTTGCCACTCATGCCGAAAACTGTTCTGTTTGGACTCAGTCGGACTGGGCAACGAGGCTCCATAGCCAATCTTTTGCACCGCTTCGATAATTTTAGGCGCAGATAACACCTGTTCATTATACGATACCGTCATCTGATTGGACAATAAATTGACATCGACATCCTGCACACCGTCCAATTTTTGAACGCACCGTGTTACATTCGCCTGACAGGCGGCACACGTCATCCCTGTTACATCATATTTTTCTGTTTTCACAGGATCGCCCCCTATTTCAATTTCCGAATCAAATCTGCACACTCTTCCATAATCTCAGTATTCCCTTTTTGTACCTGTTCTACTACACAAGTGCGCATATGTTCACGCAAAACAGCCTGACCAAATGCTTGCAGTGCACTTTGGACAGCCGCAACTTGTATTAAAATATCTCCGCAATATCGATTCTCTTCCAACATCTTTCCGATTCCGGTTAGCTGCCCGGCCATACGATTTAAACGATTTTGAAAAGCACGAACTTCCGACACATCCCGCGGAGTTGATTTATAACGACAGCAAGGACTGCCTTGATTGGTGCATTTACAATCTTTTTCCTGATTCATTACAAGACCTCCAATATACCCCATGGGGGTATCTTTGTTTTTATTATACTATAAACAGAAATATTTGTCAAGAGCAAAAAGTAAAACGGACTCCGTTCAAAACGGAGCCCGTTTATGACAACTTTACTGCGTGGTCATAACATCTTTTTATCTGCGAATACAATCGAAGCAGGTATAGACAAATAACTCTGCGAGAATCTGACGTGCTGTCAGCAAATATCCGCCATCATACCGCCTGTAACTTGCAGAAGATCTTCTGGAGCCAATTTCACTTGCTGTCCGATACGCCCAGCACTAACAAGGATATAAGAAAGATTTTGAATGGATTGATGAAAGACCGTCGGGTATCGCTTTTTCATCCCGACAGGCGAACAGCCTCCCCGAATATAACCTGTTAACCCCTGAATTTCATTAACGTGAATCATCTGTATTGATTTTTCAGAAACAGCAGCTGCTGCTTTCTTTAAATCCAATTCATGATCCACAGGGACAACAAAAACATAGATGTTCCCCTTCCCGGACCGGGTCACTAACGTTTTAAACACATTTTCAACCGGATGCCCCACCAAGGACGCCACGGTCACGCCGTCTACTGCATCCTTTCCGTGCGCATATTCAAGACTTTCGTAGGCTACGTGGGCCCGATCTAATATTCGCATTGCATTGGTTTTTTGCTCTGCCATATTCCTTATTCATCTCCGATTTTTATTATACGGCAACTTCTTTTACCAAAATATTTTGTTTGCCCATGATACGATACAACTCTTTGAGCAACGTTGGATTGATTGACACCTTTTGCTGATACCGGGCTTTTCGTCCCTTCTCCACAAAGTGAAAATATACAGAACTATCCCCCGAACTGGACCGAAGAATTTGCATACATTCGTCTAACAGATACTTATTTTCGGATTCAAACGTAATCAGCATCGCGTAATGTTTTTCCGGTTCAATTTCCGCATCCGACGTTACTTCTTCTTTTCCCTGCCCTTTTTCAACCAATTCAATTTCGCTGCAAATGATCTTTGCAGTTTCACTGGCATCCGACTGTTGATCGTCCGCGCTGTTATCTTCGGCTTCAATATTCAGCCGGCCCTTCACAATCACAACCCGATCCTCTTCTAACAGAGAAGAATACTTCTCATAAGCCCTTGCAAAAAGCAAAACATCAATCGTTCCGGTTAAATCTTGTAAAGACAGAATCGCCATCATGGTTTTGTTTCGAGTCATTTTTTTGGTAACCTTTGTCAGGATACCCATAACTTCTACTTTAGAATTATTTTTATACTCACTATCCTCTGCCAACAACTGTGCCAATGTTTGAGTGCCATAGGCCTCAACTAAATCGACATATTCTTTCATTGGATGGTCAGACAAATATAAACCGGTTACGTTTTTCTCCAATTTCAGCAGCTCTTTTTTAGAGTATTCTAAAACGTTCGGATATACATATTCTACCATCTCGTCCGCAGATTCTTCCGCATCTCCGAACAAACTTAATTGACCGCTTTGCTCTTCTTTTAAACTTGCCTGCAAAGTTGTTTTGATATCCGGATAGGCTAAAATCAACTGGTGACGATTTTGGCCAAAACAGTCAAATGCACCGCTGTAAATCAGACTTTCTACAGTACGCGAATCAATTTCATAGTCTCGCATCATTCGCTTTAAGAAATCATAAAAGCTCTTAAACGGCCCATTTGCTTCGCGCTCTTTGATAATATCATGCGAAACTGCGTCACCCACATTTTTTACCGCGGTCAGGCCAAAACGAATATTCTCTCCGCTTACAGAAAAATAGACGTCACTTTCGTTAATATGCGGAGCCAGCACCTGTACACCCTGCTTTTGCGCCTCGTTGATGTAGACCACCATTTTATCCGTTTTATCTAAAACACTGGTCAACAACGCGGACATATACTCTTTCATGTAGTGACATTTCAGATATGCCGTATAATATGTTACAAACGCATACGCTACCGCATGAGATTTGTTAAACGCATATTTTGCAAACTCAACCATTTCATCAAAGATATCGTTTGCAACTTCTTTGGGGACGCCGTTGCGAACAGCACCGGGCAATTCCATCTTCCCGTTTTCATCAAATTTACCGTTGATGAAATATTCCCGTTCCTTTTCCATGACGTCCATTTTTTTCTTACCCATCGCTCGGCGAACGATATCTGCACGACCGAATGAGTAGCCGGCCAATTTCCGGACTACCTGCATGACCTGCTCTTGATAAACCAGACACCCGTGCGTAACCTCCAAAATGCTTTTCAGCTGAGGATCTTTATAATGAACCGATTCCGGATGATAACTATTGTTGATGTATACCGGAATAGAATCCATGGGCCCGGGTCGATATAACGAAATAACAGCGGTGATATCTTCAATATTCTTCGGCTTTAACTGAATCAGCGTATTCTTCATTCCGCCTGACTCCAGCTGAAAAACACCGTCTGTCTGACCCAACGACAACATTTCGTAAACCGCAGGATCATCCATATCAACATTTTCAATTTTAAAATCTGGCTGCTTTTTTCGAATCTGACGACAAGCGTCTTCAATTACCGTAAGGTTTCGAAGTCCTAAAAAGTCCATCTTCAGCAGACCGAGCTCCTCGTCAATGACCATATCATACTGCGTCACCGGCATATCATCCTGTACCGCAAGCGGCACATAATCCGATACCGGACCACCGGTAATAACGACACCACAAGCATGGACAGACGTATGCCGCGGAGAATTTTCAAGACTGGCGGACATATCGATCAATTCGCGAATTCGAGCGTCCGATTCATATAAAGCATGCAATTCCGGGACCAATTCCACCGATTCCATAATCGACAGTTTATCTTGCAGCATTTTTGCAATTTCATTGGCCTCCTGCGGCGTAAACTCCAAAACACGAGCAACGTCTTTTACTGCCATTTTGGCTTTCATCGTTCCAAATGTAACGATCTGAGCTACACTCTCCGCGCCGTATTTGCCGATTACATAGTCCACAATTTCCTGACGCCGATCTACACAAAAGTCGACGTCAAAGTCCGGCATGGATACACGTTCCGGATTTAAAAACCGCTCAAACAGCAAGTTATATTTTATCGGTTCAATATTGGTAATCTGAATACAATATGCCACGATACTACCTGCACCGGAACCTCTTCCCGGTCCAACAGGAATTCCGGACCGTTTTGCAAAACGGACATAATCACTGACAATCAAAAAGTAATCCACAAATCCCATCCGATGTATGACATCCAGTTCATACTCAATTCGTTCATACAATTCCTGTGTCGGATTGGGGTACCGCTCCCGGAAACCTTCATAAGCCAATTCTTTTAAATATTCAAAATGATCTTTGCCGTCCGGCAACTTGAAATCCGGCAAATGATAAACTTTATGTGCGGGATCATCCAGATTCTGAAAAGTCACATTGCATCTTTGCGCAATCTTGACGGTATTATCACACGCCTCGGGTAAATATTCAAACAGATCTCGCATTTCCTCTTCGGATTTTAAATAAAACTCATCGGTATCAAATCCCATTCCAGACTCTTCACTGATCGTCTTTTTAATCTGAACATAAACCAGAACCTTTTGGGCTTTTGCATCTTTCTTACGCAAATAATGCGCGTCATTCGTAGCCACCATCGGGATCCCTGTCTCTTGAGAGATACGGACAATTCCGTCTATAACCTGTTTTTGTTCCTCAATGCCGTGATCCTGTACTTCCAGATAATAATTCCCTTTTCCAAACGTTTTTTCGTACCAGAGCGCAAGATTTTTAGCACCCTCGTAATCGCCTGCAAGAATTTTTTGTGGAACATCTCCCGCAAGACATGCCGAAAGACAAATCAGCCCCTCATGATACTTTTCCAGCAACTCCATGTCCACACGCGGCTTATAATAAAATCCTTCAATATTACTTAGGGAAACCATTTTGATCAGATTTTGATACCCAGTATTATTCTCACACAACAAAACAAGGTGCCCATAAGAAGAATCATATTCTTTTACTTTATCAAATCTTGTCCGCGCGGCAGTATAAACCTCACAACCGATAATCGGTTTGATTCCATTCGCCTTTGCAGATTTATAAAACTTGATTGTTGCATACATATTGCCATGATCGGTTATGGCGATAGAATCTTGTCCTAACTCCTTTAATGTTTCCATTAACCGGTCATGCTTTTCTCCAACATGGCAAGCGCCGTCCAACAAACTATATTGTGAATGCACATGCAAATGTACAAATGCCATTTTTCCCTCCGATTATTTGTCTAACCTTTCTGCTAATTCCATAATCTTTTTCAAACGATGAGATACCCCGGATTTTGACAATGGTTTTTTTAAAGATTGGCCTAATTGTTCGAGGCTGTAATCCCGATGTAATAATCGAGCCTGTGCAATCTCTACCAAAGAAGGATCCAACCCGACAAAACCTCTGTCTTTTAGTTTTTGGATCGCCATTGCCTGCCGCTCCGACGCCAAAATCATTTTATTCATATTTGCGTTTTCGCAATTCATGACCCGATTGATCTCATTGCGAATATTCTTTTCAATCTCTGCATGGATATAGTCAAAAACAAATTCCTTTGCGCCAATCCACGTTAAAAAATTTTTAATATCATCCGTATTTTTCAAATAAACAACCGGGCTGTTTTTACGAATGCTTACACGACCATGGATCCCAACCGATTCAAACAACGACACCATCACAGTTTCATATTCCGGCCGTGGCAAAACCAATTCTAAACTATAGTTTTTTGCAGGGTCCGACAAAAAACCGCTTGCAATAAAAGCTCCCCGCACAAAAGAACCACGGCAACAATCAGATTCTAAGATCGCGGTATCAATCTGATCCCACTGCTGATAACCTAACACAGTTCGCAGCTTGTCCAACAATATCGGATCTACCAAATCTAACTGATATTTAATCTGCCGGCAGCCGGAAATTCTGATTTCTTCTTCCGACAAACGAATCTGACAAATTTTTTGTATTTGGGCTATGAAATAATCTAAAATAGACTTATGCTCCAGCACGATCCGAATTTTCTGTTGGGTAAAAGTGTTACAAAAGCATAAAAAACCGTAAAGTTCAGCCTTTTGGCAACAAAAATGCTTTTTCTCCGCAATCAACGACTTTTTCACCTGATACGAATAAGACATCTTTACACCATTTTAACCTCTATTTCCAATTTTACGCCAAATTTCTGATATACTTCATCCTGGATACGACCGATCAACGTTTGAACATCTTTTGCCGTTGCATTCCCTGTATTAACAATAAACCCGGCATGTTTGGGGCTGACCTGAGCGCCGCCCACCGTTAACCCTTTTAAACCGCACTCTTCAATCAACTGCCCGGCATAATGTCCCTCCGGGCGTTTAAAAACACTGCCTGCACTGGGATATGTCAAAGGCTGGCGATCCCGTCTGCGTTGCATCAAATCCTGCATTTTTGCACGAATCTGATCCGGATTTCCCGGAGCCAAATGCAAACAGGTTTCGCAAATAATGTTTTTATCTGTAAATGAACTGTGACGATATCCAAATTCATGTGCGGCAAGATCTTTGATTTGAACTTTGCCATTCGAATCGATATATGTCGTCGTTATCACAATATCCGAAAATTGAGAACCATAGGCACCGGCATTCATATAGACAGCTCCGCCAATACTGCCCGGGATTCCATGTGCAAATTCCAGCCCGCTCAAGCCGGCTTTCAACGCGGCATTAGCAGCCGTTACATTCAGACACCCTGCGCCAACCGTCATCTGATTATCAGAAAGAACAATATTGTTCATCCGATCCGTTTTAATTACAACTCCGCGGATGCCGTCATCATTAACAAGCAAATTGGACCCGTTGCCCATGACAAGCCAAGGAATGCGGTTTTGATTTAAAATTTCAACCAATTTGGCTGCCTGTGTAGTGGATTGAGGATATACCACCCAATCTGCAGGGCCGCCAATCTGAAAAGTCGTACATGTTTTCATTGCGACCTGTTGCTTATATTCGATATGATTTTGAGTTAGAATCTCACCTAACTGATCCAATGGCAGGAACCCCTTCCTATCAATTTCCTAAAAGCCCGATCCCCATATTTTTTTCCATGCGCCGATTCAACTCTTCTGCTGCATTATACCCTAACCGCTTTAACCGACTGTTCATTGCAGCAACTTCAATAATCACAGCAAGATTTCTTCCCGGCTTAACCGGAATAGTCACAGTTGGGATATTTAATCCCAGCAACTC
Source organism: Clostridia bacterium (assembly GCA_014872655.1). Classification (GTDB taxonomy): domain Bacteria; phylum Bacillota; class Clostridia; order Oscillospirales; family UBA644; genus UBA644. The sequence goes on along the minus strand of WHHJ01000022.1, from coordinate 16,810 downwards.
GTACGTTTCATGCTCCAATCCCAGCCGATCGTATTGTTTATCTTTTTTCCAAGCTTCCAACTGGATGACCAAATTGATATTTTCGGTCTCTTTTACGGCGCCCATACCAAAAATCCGACGAACATCAACAATACCAATTCCGCGCAGTTCTATTAAATACCGAATCACTTCCGGCGATGTACCTACTAACGTACGATCTGAAACGCGCTTGATCTCCACGGCATCATCGGCAACCAAGCGGTGACCACGCTTTAATAACTCAATCGCAGCCTCACTCTTTCCGACCCCACTCTCTCCCAACATTAGAATACCTTCGCCGTAAACTTCAACCAAAACACCGTGGCGCGTAATTTGCGGAGCCAACTCAACACTTAACAAGCTGATTAATGCCGATGTTAAATTAGAGGCTGTTCTCGCTGTTGCAAGAACCGGCGTTTTATACTTTTTAGCAGCTTCTACAATTTCAGGAAATACCGGTAATCCATGAGTAATGATCACGCATGGAACCTTTAGAGAAAACAGTGTTTCTATACGCTGCTTGCGGGCAGCCTCACTCTGACCCTCAAGATATTTATATTCAGCATTTCCCAAAAGTTGAATTCGATTATGCTCAAAATAATCAAGAAATCCGGTCAACGCTAATCCCGGGCGATTGATATCGGAGGTGCCGATTCGAATATTTTCACAATCGTCTATTCCGCCCTCTCCCGGAACATATATAATTTCTAACTTCATTTTTTTTACCAATTCTGATAATTTAACGGTACGTTCCGGACATTCCATCGATGCTTCCTCCTGCGTTTTTAAAAAAATTTCTATCTCAATTTATTATACCACCAAATAGCACCACGGTCAAGAGACCCCTGCAATTTTACAGAAAAAAAAGAATCCCCGTAATCGGCTGATAACGGGGATTGCAAATCATTAAATTTTTATTATTCTTCTACCGGAGTTTCGGATGTGATTTCCATCGGCGGCTCTTCTTCAGCTTCTTCCTCTTCCTGCTGCAACAGTGCGCGGATGGACAAACTGATTTTTTTGTTCTCATAATCAATTTCTGTGATTTTTGCCTGCACCGTCTGACCAACAGTCAGCACATCGGAAACATTTTCTACCCGATGATTTGCTAACTGAGAAATATGGATTAAGCCGTCAATACCCGGGATCACATTAACGAATGCGCCGTACGGCATAATTTTAAGAACCGTAACATCTGCTACATCGCCTTCGTTATATTTGGTCTTTAATATTACCCAAGGATTGTCTTCTGTCTTTTTATATGTAAGAGAAATTTTCTTGTTTTCAAGGTCTACCGCTTTTACTTCAACCTCAATTACATCTCCGACACTTACCACATCAGCCGGACTCTTAATTCTACCCCAGGACAAATCTGTAATATGCACCAGTCCGTCTACCCCACCAATATCCACAAACGCACCAAATGCAGCAATAGATTTTACCGTACCTGTGTATTTCTTTCCAACTTCAATGCCGGCCCAAACAGCAGCCTGTTCCTTTTCACGTTCTTCTTTCAGAACCGATTTAATCGAACCGATAATGCGGGTTCTCCGGCCAGCTTCTTCTACTTCGATAATCCGAAGACGGACATCCTGCCCAGCCATATCACTCAAGTCTTCTGTTCTGCGCAATGTTGCCAATGACGCAGGAACAAAAACGCGAATTTTATTGACAATTACAACCAAGCCGCCTTTAACAACCTGCGCAACTTTTCCTTGACAAATCTCGCCGCTTTCTTTAGCTGCCTTGATTTTTTCCATTCCTTTTACCATATCAAGTTTTGCCTTAGAAAGTTGAACGGTTCCTTCCGCGTCGTTTACTTTTACAACGAAGGCTTCGATTTTGTCCCCGATTTCTACAGGCTTTTCATCTCCGTTGAATTCCTCGGAAGGAATGAAGCCTGCATGTTTCGTACCCAAATCCACTTGGATCTCTGTACCGTTGATTGCACAGATTGTTCCTTCAATTTTTTCTCCGTTGTGAATTCGTTTGTCATAAGCGTCTATGGCCTTATCGTCAAAAACCATATCCTCTTCAACACCTACAACCTTTTCGTCGTTTTCGTTTACCATGTTAACAATAACCTCCTCGATTGCACTACGGTGTGTGGATGCACCAGTAGACAACCCTATTTTTTTATACTTACCAATATCTGTGGGTAGCTCTTGAAACGTTTCAATATGAAACGAAGGACAATTCTGGGACGCGATCTGATACAGTTTTTTGGTATTAGAACTGTTCTTGCCGCCGATAATAATCATGGCATCCACTTGTTTGGATAATTGCTCCACTTGTGCTTGCCGATCGGACGTGGCCGTGCAAATTGTATCAACGACCTCGATATTATCATAATCCCGAACCAATTGTACCATTTGCTCAAATAATCCGACATGAAATGTGGTTTGAGCGACAAAGGTATATTTTTCCTCTTTATCTATATTATTATGCAATATTTTTTTTAATTCGTCAATATCTTTGACGACAAAAAAATTATTTTTAGCATTTCCTACAATTCCGATCACTTCCGGATGTGCAATATCACCTGCAATAATCAGATTTTCACTCTCAGAAGCAATTTTTTGAATGCGTTTAACCTTCGGACAGGTTTGATCTACAATCTCAACGCCTCTTTGCCGAAGTGCCTGCATCACCTCTCGACCAACACCGTGCGCTCGAATAAAAACCAAACTGCCCGGATCGATCAATGCCGGATCTTCTGTAACGATAACGCCCTTTTGCCGCAACTGATCATTGATGGTTTGATTGTGCACAATCTGGCCAAAAGTATAGATCTTTCGCCCCGATTGATTGGTTTTAAGCGCATGCTCCAATGCTTCAATGGCGCGGCTGACACCGAAACAAAAACCGATGCTTTCCGTCTGTACGATCTCAAAGCTCATAGACATGTTCCATCAGCCTTGTTCCGACTGCCTTATATTCATCCGAAGTACCATGAACAATACCCAGCTCTTCGGGACGAATCGGTTTTCCGATAATCACATCATATCGGTTAAACAAATTCAATCTGCGCTTATACTTCATCCGAACAGGGACCAAAGTCGCCCCGGTTTTGTACGCAAACATCGCAACGCCGCCTTTTGCGTTAGAATCCTGTTCATCCAGCACCCGTGTGCCTTCCGGAAAGATGCCGACCTGCTTGCCGTCCTTCAACAGTCTCAACGCCGTCTTAATAGCGGCTAAATCATTTTTGTTTCGGTCTACCGGAAATGCCTTATACGCCTTGACAAACCATTTTACAATCGGCGTTTCAAATAAAGATTTTTTTGCCATAAAGTAGATATGACGCCGAAAAGTAACGGTCAACAAGAAAATATCAAAATCCGAAGAATGGTTTCCGTACACAATCGTAGGTCCGTCCCAAACGATATTCTCCTTGCCGACTACTTTGTATCGATTAAACAAGTGCAGATACAGCCAAAAAAGAACACGTGCAGAATTATACATCGATCTTGCTCCTTATCATTTTTACCGCCTGCTGTACGGTTTGGTCAAAATCAATCTCCGAATTATCCAAAACCTGTGCATCTTCGGCGCACTTCAACGGTGCGATGGCACGGGTACTGTCCTGTAAATCACGCTGTTTAATTAAAGCAAGAATTTCATCATAAGAACAGGTATCCGCTTTCCCTTTTTGCAGCAGTTCCTCATAACGTCTATGAGCACGAACCTCGGGGGCCGCCGTTAAGAACAACTTCACATCCGCGTCGGGTAATACCACCGTTCCGATATCTCGCCCGTCCATGATTACGTTATGCGTTTTTGCAACCGAACGCTGCAAGTCTAAAAGAAACTGTCGCACTTCCGCAACAGCAGAAACATCAGACGCAGCCGCGGCTCCGGCCGGCGTACGAATTTGCTCGGAAACATCTTCACCGTTTAAATAAACATGCTGAACCCCGTCTAAACGCCTCAGCTCAACCTGAATCTCATCTAATTGAGCAACGACTTGCTGTGCTTGCTTGGTATCAATTCCTTTTCGCAAGCAATATAGCCCGATGGCGCGATACAGGGCCCCTGTATCAACATATAAAAACGAAAACTCTTTTGCCAGTGCTTTCGCCAGACTGCTTTTTCCGGCCCCGGACGGACCGTCAATCGCAATTTGATACCCCAAACTTTACACTCCCTTATTTTTATTCCGAAGCGGCGAGGCCTAATCCCGCCTTATAACCTGTCGAAAAGGCGATCTGTAAATTAAAGCCTCCGGTATAAGCATCCACATCCAGGATTTCCCCTGCAAAATAAAGCCCTTTTACCAACCTGGACTGCATATCTTTTGGGTTTACCTGTCGAACATCCACACCGCCGGCCGTTACAATGGCCTCCGCAATCGGGCGTAACCCCATTACGGTAAAAGAAAAATTCTTTAACAGACGAACCAACGTTTGGCGCTGACTTTTTGTGATATCATGCACCTTTTGGTATGCAGAAAGCCCTGCCGCCTCAATCATGACCGGAATCATCTTGGAAGGCAACAAATCGCCCAGCGCATTGGATAAATTTTTATTGACATAATGCGCAAAATCATGGCAAACACGCTTATCCAGTTGTTCAAAATCAAGCGCAGGCTTCAAATCAATCTCTAAGATATCTCCACACTGTGCAACCGTGCTTGCGCTCAATATAATTGGGCCGGAAACCCCAAAATGTGTAAACAGCATTTCGCCGAAATCCCGATAAACAATCTCTCCGTTTCGAACCAGCCGAATTGCGACATTACGCAAAGAAAGGCCTTGCAGTTGCCGGCATAATTCTACCGGAGTCAACTCAACCGGAACCAGCGAAGGCGTTAGCGGAACAATCGTATGTCCGCAATCAGCCGCTATCCGATAACCCGTCCCGTCAGATCCCGTTGCGGGATAAGACGCGCCGCCGCAAGCAAGAACTACACGACTCTCAGATAAAACCTCTCCCGTTTTTAATCGAACTCCGGAAATCCGGCCGTCCGTAACACAAATGCTCTCTGCTTCCGCATGAACAACGCTGACATCCAGCTGCTGCAACCGGTCAGTTAAAGCTTGTACAATATCCGATGCACGATCGGAGACCGGAAAAACTCTTCCACCCCGTTCGGTTTTTAACGGCACACCTAAACGTTCAAAAAAGGCCATCGTATCATAACAGGAAAAAGAAGCATATGCACTGCGTAAAAAAGCGGGATGATGCACCACGTTGGCAAAAAAAGTGTCTGCATCACAATCGTTCGTGACATTACACCGACCTTTTCCGGTAATTCGCAATTTTTTTCCAAACACTTTATTTTTTTCGATTAAAAGGACTTTTTTACCCATTTCCGCAGCTGTTATAGCACACATCATCCCAGCGGCTCCGGCGCCGATAACAATACAATCAGGACTTTTCATCATACACCTGATTTTCATCCCAAATATCTTCTAATTCCTGCAGCACATGGGTTAAATCTTTTTCTTTTCGAATGGCTAACGCCGCAATAATGGCATTGACCAAACTCAACGGTGCAACCAAAGAATCTACAAACGACGTCATATCACTTTTCGCAAAAAGGCTGTAATCCGCACAGGCACATAACGGGGATGATTTATCATCCGTCAACGCAATCACGCGTGCCCCGCGTAAACCGGCAAATTTCATCGCCTTAATCGTTCGGTTTGAATATCGAGGATAACTGATGCAAATAATAACATCTTCTTTTTTAATATGAAGAACCTGTTCATAAACTTCACTCACGCCGGACGTTCCCACAATTTTAACATTGTCAAACATCAAATTGAGATAAAACCCTAAAAACTCCGCAAGAGACGAAGAACTGCGCACGCCGATAATATAAATATGTTCTGCCTGCAAAATACAATCTACAACGGCCTGAAATGTTTTACTGTCGGTCTTGTCCAACGTAACACGGATCTTGTCCATATCCGCCTGAAGAACACCCGTAAGCACATCACTATCGCCGATTCGGTCTTTAGTGACCTGTAGACGCTGCGCGACCGTCATCTTATTATGCGCTGTTTTCAGCAATGCTTCCTGTAATTCCGGATATCCGTCATATCCCAGCATATTCGCAAATCGAATTACGGTGGATTCACTGACATTTACCACTTTCCCCAGCTTTGCAGCAGTCATAAAAGCGGCCTTATCATAATTGCTTAAAATATATTCGGCAAGCATCCGATGACTTTTTGAAAAAGATTGCATTTCATTTCTCAAAAAATCAGTAAGACTCCCATTCATACGAACTTCCTCGATTTTACATAGATACATATATAGTACCAGTTTTTCCACCAAAAATCAAGTCTTTTTTTTAAAGTTAGCAAAAAAATAACATCCGCAGAACAAATCTTGTCTGCGGATATTCTTTTTATTTTGAAGTAGAACTGCAAACGACACCGTGTCCGGCATCCAGATTCACAATAACGCCGTCTTTTAATATTTTAGTGGCATTTTTTGCACCAACAACAACCGGGATATCCAATGCCAACCCAGCAATAGCTGCATGGGAATTTAGCCCGTCCGTTTCCGTCACGATCCCTTTGGCATGTTTTAGCAAGCCGAACAATTCGTTTGTAGTGTAAGGAATGACCAATATCTCATCAGACTGAAACTTTTGCAACGCTTCTTCTGCATTTTTGCATACACACAATTTTGCCGCTACGCTGCGATTGTTGACCCCTGTACCTGAAACAAGAATCTTTCCAACCACGTGTACTTTTAACAAGTTTGTTGTTCCAGAGATACCGACTGGAGCACCAGCCGTCAACACAACCAAATCGCCGTTGTCCACATAGCCCTTTGCATGAGCAATGTCCACTGCGTGCTCAAATAATTCGTCCGTAGTCCGTTTTTCATCGATCATTAACGGAACAACGCCCCAGAACAAATTCATCTGCCGGCAAACTCGTTCGGAAGTTGTTAATGCGATAATCATCGGCTTCGGCCGGAATTTGGAAATCTCACTGACAGTATACCCGGATTTTGTCACCGTGATAATGGCTTTGGCCCCCAAATCATGCGCCGTAGTACAGGCTGCATGAGAAATCGCATTGGTTACATCCGCACACTTAATCTGAGAAAATTGATCAAAACGAAAAATATAATCAATGTCCTGCTCCGCACGTTCCGCAATCCTTGACATGGTCCGCACAGCTTCAATCGGATACATTCCGTTTGCCGTTTCGCCGGAAAGCATAATCGCAGAGGTATTATCATAAACAGCATTTGCTACGTCTGTAGCCTCTGCCCGTGTCGGACGCGGATTTTTTGCCATAGAATCCAACATCTGCGTAGCCGTAATAACAATTTTGCCAGCACGGTAAGCCTTTGTAATCAGATGCTTTTGGATGGCAGGAATATCCTCCAACGGAACTTCAACACCTAAATCGCCTCTTGCCACCATCAGACCATCGGCAAACCGAAGGATCTCGTCCGCATTGTTCACGCCTTCCATGTTTTCAATCTTAGCAATAATTTTAATATCGTGAATCCCTTCTTTTTCCAGCAATTCACGAATCTCGATAATATCGTTGGCACAACGAGTAAAGGAGGCCGCAATAAAATCAAATCCCAGTTTTGCACCGAAAATGATATCGCTTTTATCCTGTTCACTCATGAACGGAATAGACAAATGGACATCCGGAACATTCACGCTTTTATTGTCAGCGAGCCGACCGCCGTTAATGGCGCGACAAACAACATCGCCCCCTTTTACCTTCTCTACTTCCAACTCAACCAATCCGTCATCCACCAGAATTTTTGTTCCGGGACGAACATCTTTTGGAAAATCTTGATACGTGATCGAGCAAACAGACTCATTGCCTATCACATCTTTGGTCGTAAATGTGATCATATCACCAGGAGACAGTTCCACAAATCCTTTTTCAAACTTTTTCAGCCGAATTTCCGGCCCTTTTGTATCCAATAAAGCCGCAACAGGCAGCCCCAATTCTTCCCGAATCCGCACCAGCTGCTCAAAACAGGCTTTATGCTCCGCCTGCGTAGAATGCGAAAAATTGAATCGGGCAACATTCATACCCGCCAACATCAGCTCTCGAACAACACTATCTTTGTTGGTCGCAGGACCTAATGTACAAATGATTTTTGTCTTCCTCATAAATATTCCCCCGTTGATTTATATCTGCTCTGATTTAACTGAATAATACTCTATCGATGGCCGAACATGCCATTCTCGAAGTAACCTGCGGTACTCCGCCTCAGCCGCTTCGTTTTTATCCGCCGTTTTCTCTGCACGAATCAATAAATTTTTCGGCGTATCTAACGGAGAACAATACTCTACACAGGATACCTGATACCCGCAAGCTTCTAACTTTAAACAACGCAATCCGTCCGTTAAAATATCGTTCATCCGGCTATGAAAAACACCGTGCTTTAAAATCGGCTCCAAATCCGGCTTTTGATACTGATCCAATAATTCTTTATGACAACACGGAACACAGATAATATGACGGGCCTGATGTCGGATTGCAAAGCCTAAAGCCATATCTGTAGCCGTATCACAAGCGTGTAAACTGATTACCGCATCCGGTCTGGGACCGTCATAAGTACGCAAATCCTCGCAAATAAAATGCATATTACGATAACCGAGATCCTGCGCAATCTGCTGGCTGTCACGAATCACATTTTCTTTGATATCGATCCCCGTAAAATCGGCTTTAATATGCCGTTCTTCCCACAAATAATAATTTAAAATAAAAGACAAGTAAGACTTTCCGCAAGCACAATCGACGATCCGGACATGATTCTGTCCGTCAAACATATTCCCGATTAAATCCAAAAAAACGATCGGTCTGATTATATTTTCGAATCATGTCATTTTTTAATTTGCCGTCATCGGTTAAAAAACCGAGCCGACGCAGCAAGGGCGACGCTTTTGCCAAATTTAAGTGATACTCTTTTTCTTTCAGTCCAAATGTCTGAACCTGCTCTGCCTGTGTTTCAAATTTCTCCAGCCGAACATTCTTGTCATCCATCAAAATTCTTGTTCCGCCGCCGCGCTCTGCGTATTCTACAACAGCTGAATCATAGGTTATAATCATTTCCAACACGGCCGACAACAAAGCCGAAAAGGAATCATAATTCTGATTTCCGGCAAACCGGTATAAAAACCGCCCGTTCTCTTCGATCGCATTTCCGCGATATTCTTTTCGTCCGGAGCGAACCGTCCAAGACAACTGCTGAAAATAATCTTTATTTTGACGGTATTTTTCATTTAGTCCCGAAAAAAACAACTCAATTTTCGGTTTCTGCTTTGCATTCATATCAAAGTCCTCTTATTCTCCAACTTTCTTTTTTATTATAACACATTTTGAATTTTTTTTCCAGAGGTTGAATTCATTTCCTCCCCTTGTATTTTTAACAATTGTGTTATAAAATAAAAAAGACAAAATAAAGGTAAAAAACAAGTAAAAACCAGATAAAACAAGGAGCCCAATATGCACGAATTATTAAAAGAAGATGAAGACCAGGACAGAGCCCTTTTAATCGGGATTGATTACGCCGACGGACAAGCCGAAAAATCCATTGATGAATTGGAAAGACTGTGCGACACGGCTCATATTATCACGGTTGCAAAAGTTTTGCAGCGCAGAGAAAAAATGGATACGGCAACTTATATCGGTGCCGGAAAAGCCGAAGAACTTGCGGAATTTTGCGAAACAAACGAGATCAATCTTGCCGTAACGGACGAAGAACTAAAGGGATCCCAGGTGCGCGAATTGGAAGAATTGTTAGGTGTCCGCGTCATCGACAGAACAACGCTGATTTTAGATATCTTTGCTTCCAGAGCCCGTTCCGTTGAAGGGAAATTGCAAGTAGAACTGGCACAATACCAATATCGCCTACCCCGACTGTTGGGCTATGGAAAAGCACTGTCCCGTCTTGGAGGAGGAATCGGAACCCGAGGCCCCGGAGAAACGAAATTAGAAACAGACCGAAGACATATCAAGCGCCGTATTTCTTATCTGACGCAACAACTTCAGCAAGTTTCTGCTCGCAGAACTCAGCTGCGAAAAAAACGAAAAAAAGATCAAGTTCCAACCGTGGCTCTGGTCGGCTATACCAATGCAGGAAAATCCTCTTTAATGAATGCTCTCTGTGAGAATGCAGATGTTTATGCACAAGACCAGCTGTTTGCAACGTTAGACCCTACCATTCGCAAAATGCAAACGGATGAAAACAGCGTTGTTTTATTAGTAGATACGGTAGGTTTTATTCGAAAACTACCGCACGATTTGATTAACGCGTTCCGATCAACGTTAGAGGAGTCTGTTGAAGCAGATTTAATTTTGCATGTCATCGACGTCAGTGACGAAGACTGTGAGAGTCAAATAAAAACGGTGGACCAAATACTGGAAAGCTTGGGCGTAGCAGATAAACCCGTTTTTAAAATCTTCAATAAATGTGATGTTCCGGATTGTTCGCCCGTTTTACAAAATTCGGTATTTTTAAGTGAAAAACTAAAAAATCCTCATTGTTATTTTACCAGTGCAAAAACCGGACAAGGACTGCCGGAACTAAAACAAAACATTTTAAAACAAGTCATTCAGGTTCAGCAGCACACGCTTTTTATTCCTTATACACACGCCAGCCTTCTGGATGTTCTGCATCGAACTTGTAAAATTCTATCCGAAGAATATACGGAAAACGGTACGATTCTAAAAGCGCTGCTGGACGAAGAAAATCGAAATCGATTTTCCGAATTCATCAAAGACGAATGATAAAAAAGAGGTCTCTTTAACAGAGACCTCTTTTTATGAATCAGATTTCAACATCGCCCTCAAATACTTTGACGGCATTTCCATATAGACTGACGGAACCGTCATCCCCATATCTGATTTTCAGTTCGCCTGCACGCAGTTTGACGGTAATCTCTTCGCCGCGCCGGCAATATCCGTTTTCAATGGCGGCAACGGCGGCTGCACAAGCACCGGTTCCGCATTCCCAGGTTTCGCCGCTTCCGCGCTCCCAAACACGCATCCGAAGCGTATGGTCATCCAAAACCCGAACAAATTCTGTATTGACCCGTTCCGGGAACAACGGATCTGTTTCAAATTTAGGACCTAATTTTGCTACATCCAGTTTTTCTATGTCGTCCACAAAAACGACACAATGCGGATTACCTACCGACAAACATGTAATCTGATAGGACTCCCCTGCAATTTCTGCCGGAACATTGACAATTCGATCCATATCCATCTTGACCGGAATCTTATCGGGCGAAAATTCGATTTTGCCCATATCTACCTCTACATTCGTTACAAGCCCGTGCTGCGTGGTAACCGTCAAGGTCTTAATTCCGCTTAAAGTCTCAATCGTCATAGTCTGACCGGACACCATTTTATTATCATACAGATATTTGCCGACATTTCGAATGGCATTACCGCACATCTTCCCTTCGGAACCATCCAAATTGAACATGCGCATCTTTGCATCAGCACAATCCGAAGCAGAGATCAGCACGACACCTTCGCCGCCGATGCCGATTCGACGATTTGACAAAGCCACACTCAATCCATTGGGATTGTCGATTTGCTGCTTGAAACAATCAAAATAAATATAATCATTCCCACAGCCCTGCATTTTTACAAAATGCAGTTTTTGTTTTTCTTTTCTCATATGGTTGATATCGATCAATTCAATCGATTCTTGTGAATAATGGCTTTCAATGCTGTTGGCAACAGCATTAGCCGTATCCAAACTGGTTAAACACGGGATACTGTGTTCTACTGTTTTTCTCCGAATTTTTACGCTGTCTCGAGTCGGGATCCTACCCTTTGCAGAAGTAGAGATTACGTAATTGACCTTGCCGCTTTCAATCAATGTCAGCGTATTGAAGTCCGCACTTTCATGAATCTTCTTTACTTCTTCTGCCTGTAATCCGGCTGCCTGTAACACTTTAGCTGTTCCTGCGGTTGCATACAGACGATATCCGAGATCTGAAAACTTCTTGGCAACATCAATCGCTTCTGCCTTGTCCGTATCACGAACGGTAATCAAAACGCCGTTTCGAACTTCATTGTTTAATTTATATCCCGCACCAATTAAGCCTTTATATAAAGCTTCCCGCAATGTGCTGGCTATACCCAATACCTCTCCCGTAGACTTCATTTCCGGACCGAGGTGATTATCTACGTTGATCAATTTCTCAAAAGAGAATACCGGAACTTTAACAGCAACATAAGGAGAAATCGGATATAATCCGGTTCCGTATCCCATATCCGGCAAAGACTCTCCCAGCATCGCTCTTGTTGCCAAGTCCACCATCGGGACACCTGTTACCTTACTGATATACGGAACCGTACGGGATGCACGCGGATTGACTTCAATCACATACAACTCATTCTGATAAATGAGGTATTGAATATTGACTAAACCTTTTGTATTTAATGCAATAGCCAGCCGCTTTGTGCAATCAATAATTTTCTCGGTCATCTGATCATCGACATTCCATGCCGGATATACGGCAATGGAGTCTCCGGAATGGATTCCCGTACGTTCGATATGCTCCATAATGCCCGGAATTAAGATATTTTCGCCGTCACAAATAGCGTCAACTTCCAGTTCTACACCCATTAAATACTTATCGATCAAAACCGGATTTTTTATATTTTGAGCCAGAATAATCGCCATATATTCCCGAATATCCGCCTCGTTGAAAGCAATAATCATGTTTTGTCCGCCCAAAACATAAGACGGACGCATCAAAACCGGATATCCAAGTCTTTGGGCAACCGCCAACGCATCTTCTGTCGTAAACACCGTATCTCCGGCAGGCCGTTTGATCTGCAAAGATTCCAGCAACTCGTCAAACCGTTCCCGGTCTTCCGCCCGGTCAATACTGTCCGCAGAACTACCTAAAATACGAACGCCTTGACTATCCAGATAATTGGTCAATTTGATTGCCGTTCCACCACCAAAAGCAACGACGACACCATACGGTTTTTCCGTATTTAACACATTCATGACATCTTCGTCTGTCAAAGGTTCGAAATACAATCTGTCTGCTGTATCAAAATCCGTGGAAACGGTTTCGGGATTGTTATTGATAATAACCACTTCATACCCTAATTGTTTCAACGACCAAACACAGTGAACAGAGGCGTAGTCAAACTCAATTCCCTGCCCGATACGGATAGGACCGGAACCCAAAACGACAATCGTTTTTTTCGAATGATCCTCCCGGTTCAAAAATTCCAGCGCCTCGTTTTCTTCGTCATAGGTCGCATAAAAATACGGAGTCTGCGCCGCAAATTCTGCCGCACAGGTGTCCACCATCTTATAAACGGCATGAGCGGGCTGTTCAATTTTTTGACCACTAATTTGTTCAATCGACTGATCTTTAAAGCCCATCTTCTTGGCCTGCAAATATAGCTCCCGAGTCAGCGTTTCGGTTTCTAAACGTTGTTCTATGGTCCACAAATTCTGTATCTTGGCCAAAAACCAGATATCCATCATGGTGACATCATGAATTTGCTGGATAGAAACGCCGCGCTTAATCAATTCAAAAATTTCAAACAACCGCAAATCTGTAGGCTCTGCAATCGCCTGCAGCAAATCCTCCGTTTGCCGTTGAGACATCGAGGCGTCGTCCAATGTATTATGAGAAATTTCTGCCCCCCGAATCGCCTTCATCAACGCATGTTCAAAGGTTGGGCCAATGGCCATAACCTCACCGGTAGCTTTCATCTGAGTGCCTAAACTACGATTGGCGTATACAAATTTATCAAACGGCCATTTAGGAAATTTAACAACCACATAGTCAATCGAAGGCTCAAAACAAGCATACGTGGTTCCTGTAACGGCATTTTTTATCTCATCAAGCGTATAACCGATCGCAATCTTGGTAGCCACTTTTGCAATCGGGTATCCCGTTGCTTTAGAAGCCAACGCAGAAGATCTGGAAACACGAGGATTTACCTCGATGACAGCATATTCAAAGCTATCCGGATTTAACGCAAACTGGCAGTTGCATCCGCCTTCGATCTGCAAAGCCGAAACAATATTGACCGCAGCAGAACGCAGCATTTGATATTCCTTATCCGAAAGCGTAACGGCAGGCGCAACCACGATACTGTCCCCTGTATGCACACCGACCGGATCCACATTTTCCATTGAACAAATGGTGATCACATTGCCGGCACTGTCGCGCATGGCCTCAAATTCGATTTCTTTCCAGCCGGAAATACATTTTTCCACTAAAATCTGCGTAATCGGCGACATTCTTAACCCATTCGAAGCAATTTCCCGAAGTTCAGCCTCGTCATGCGCAATTCCACCGCCGGTTCCTCCAAGCGTAAAAGCGGGTCGAATGATAACCGGGTATCCAATCTCTCCCGTAAAGGTAACAGCGTCTTGGACATTGTTTACCACCTTGGAAGGAATACACGGTTGACCGATAGCAACCATGGTATCTTTAAATATTTGTCGGTCCTCTGCTTTGTCGATCGTATCCGGCCGTGCCCCTAATAATTTAACATGGTGCTGATCCAAAAAGCCGTCTTTTGCCAACTGCATAGATAAGGTCAAACCATTTTGGCCGCCTAAAGTAGATAAGATGCTGTCTGGTTTTTCTTTTTCAATAATACGCTTTAACACATCAATTGTTAACGGTTCAATATAAATTCTGTCCGCCATTGCATTATCCGTCATGATGGTTGCCGGATTGGAATTGACCAAGACAACTTCCAGCCCGTCTTCTTTCAATGCTCGGCATGCTTGGGTCCCGGCATAATCAAATTCGGCGGCTTGTCCAATGACAATCGGACCCGAGCCAATCAGCAATACTTTTTTAATATCTTTTCTTAACGGCATATCTTTACTCCCCCATCATTGACATAAAACGATCAAACAAAAACTCCATATCTAACGGTCCGCCGGCTGCTTCCGGATGGAACTGTACAGAAAAAACAGGTTTGTCCAGATACTGAATGCCCTCGCAGGTCCCGTCATTTGCGTTCACATAACACATTTCTGCCTGTGTACCAAGAGTATCCGAGGCAACTACATATCCGTGATTTTGACAAGTGATATAAACGCGTCCGGTTTTTACGTCCTTAACAGGCTGGTTTTCGCCTCTATGCCCAACTTTTAACGCTTCGATCTTTGCACCTTGCGAAAGAGCAACCAGTAAGTGTCCTAACCCAATCGCAAATACCGGAACTCCACTCTGGCAAAGAATGGAAATCTCATCAACAATGGCAGGATTTTCTTCCGGAGCCCCAGGCCCCCCTGCAATCAAAACGCCGTCCGGACGAAACGCACTAATCTCAGCAGCCGTTGTGGTTGCAGGAACCGTAATGACCGTACAATGACGATTTAACAATTCTTGCCGCAACTGTTTTTTGATGCCCAAGTCCCACACTACAACGGTCTTTTTTCCTTGATCTTCTGTTTTGGTGATCTCGCGGCAGGTCACCTGCATAACAGCATTTTCCGGTTTATAAGACCGCAACTGAGCTAAAATACTTTCTCTTTCTGATTCTGTATAATGATCTGTAATCTTAGCCCGCATGGTTCCACTATGCCGAACAATACGCGTAAGCGCTCGTGTATCCACATCGCAAAGTCCTACAATATGCTCCTGCTTCATATAAGTATCAATATCCATCTGAGACCGGAAATTAGAAGGGACCTGACACCATTCTCGCACAATCAAAGCCCGCATATAAGTACGATCAGACTGTGCATCTTCGGGGATAATCCCATAATCTCCAACTAACGGGAAAGTTTGTATCACAATCTGGCCAAAGTTTCCGGGATCGGTAAACGCCTCCAAATATCCGGACATTGACGTGGAAAAAGCCAGTTCGCCGACAACATCTTCAGAAGAACCAAAAGAGGTTCCCCGGAAAACGTGCCCGTCCTCCAAAATCAAAAATCTGTTTTGCTCCTGCATGGTTGTTCCTCCATTCTAAACGATGCGGCATTATATATTCTTAAAATACAAATCCATTTCAAACCGCTCACGATTATCTGCCTGTAAATATGCCATATATTCATTTCGCTTTTGATCCATGTAATGCTGTAATGCATGTTGTGGGATAATGCTGCGAACAAAGTCACTGTTTTGCCCTAATTCTACCGCTTCGGACAAACTGTTTGGCAAAGAATCCAATTTTTCCAAAATATTCAGCGGTGTAGAAGATAGATCCAGGTCAATTGCCGGCCGCGCAGCAAGGCGTTTTTCAATGCCTTCTGCTCCGGCGTTTAAAATCAACGCCATGGCAATATAAGGATTGCATGCGGGGTCTGGGGACCTCAATTCCATCCGCATATTTTCGGGACGCATACCCAAAAGCCGAATCAGCTGCGCACGGTCTTTGGACCAGGCGATATATTTCGGCGCTTCAAAACAGCCAAACCGCGCATACGAATTGGTTAACGGATTTAAAAAGACTGTTATTTCTCCGATTTTACTTAAAATTCCTTCAATAAAACTCTCTGCAATCTCCGGCGCGCATTCAAACACATTTTTGCCGCCGCGATACAACGAGATATTCAAATGCAGTCCGCTCCCGCTTTTATCTGCAATCGGCTTGGGCATAAAAGATGCATACAACCCATTTCTGGCAGCCATTGTTTTTACAACACTTTTATATGTGATTAAATTGTCTGCAGCCGTTACAGCCGGGCCGAACTTAAAATCAATTTCATCTTGTCCCGGCCCGCGTTTATGACAAGAACTTTCAGGCTGAATACCCATTTCTTCAAGGGTTAAACAAATTTCCCGACGAATATTTTCGCCTTTATCCAGTGGAGCCACATCCAAATACCCGGCTTC
>WHHJ01000021.1 GCA_014872655.1 Clostridia bacterium | reverse complement strand
TGTTTGTTATCCACATTATAAATCGGTATCATTTTAACTAATGTTTAACAGGTTTATCCTGTTTATCATTGGAATCAGATCGAATTCTGCGTTGCAGAATATTCGTACAGATAAACGCGCCAAATCCGGTAGATGCGACAGCCACTCCGCTGTTTAAACATTGCTGGGCAAGGCGTACTAAAAGGATGTGATCATTTTTTCCTAATTGGTAAAATTGGACGGACAAAGCGATAAGAATAACAGCCAGAATACAAAATATTTTCATTATGTATAACCCAAATTGCGGATGTAAAAAAATTCTCTTCATTTTTTGATAAATTTTCTTTTTATTCATATCAACACCTCCGTTCTATTATAATATATTAAGAGTTCAGACTCAATAACAAAAACTTTCCAATGGAGTCATTATGAAATTATTTGAAGGGGTCGGCAGCGTTTATTGTACGCTTGCTGCTGCAATATTGCTTGTGTCCGGCATATATTTTTTAAAGAAGGCTCATTTTTTCCCTTTTCGCAAATGTGGGTATATTTTAAAAAATACGATGGGACAAATATTTAAGAAGAATTCCGGAAGTTCTGTTCGCTCTTTTGCTACTTCCATTGCCGGAACGATCGGAATCGGAAATATTATCGGGGTTGCCTGGGCAATTCGAATTGGCGGGCCAGGAGCCGTTTTTTGGATTTGGATGAGTGCTTTGACATCGATGATGATTAAGTACAGTGAAATCTTTCTGACCCTTCGACATCGAGAAAAAAGAAATATAGGCCCTATTTGTTATATGCAGACAGTGATTCGCTCCCGTCCTGTATTGAAATTTTATGCCATATTGATCGTTCTCAGTTCTATTCTGTTGGGCAATATGGTTCAGATTAACGCCGCTTCCAGTTATATTTATGAATATTCTCATCAAAGTCCTCTTTTTATCGGCATCATATTAACGATCATCGTTGTGATTGTTCTATGCCGTAATAGTGAGAAAATGACAAGTGTATTGATTTTTCTTGTCCCGATTATGGGCGCGCTGTATTTGATTGGCGGCGCGGTGATTTTATTTTCAGATATCGGGCGATTATCAGACGCTTTTGTTCAAATTTTTCAAGGGGCTTTTTCTTTAAAATCCGCAACCGGAGGATTTTTAGGATCTGCAATGTTAATCGCAGCCCGAAAGGGATGTATGAACGGACTGTTTTCGCATGAGGCAGGTGTTGGCAGCAGTGCGTTTGCTCATTCACAAACTACAGACGTTCCTGCAGAAAAAGAAGGTTTGTGGGGAATTGTTGAGGTCTTTATTGACAGCATTGTTATCTCGTCGATTACAGCCCTGATTTTAATCAGTACCGCCGGACCTGATGGTCAGACACAGATTTCTATTATGCCTGCATTTATACAGGTGTTCGGCGATGTCGGCGGCTGGTTTTGTATTATGAGCGTGGCGCTGTTCTCCATTTCGTCTATGATTAGTTGGAATTATTACGGGCGTTGTGGGATTGATTATGTAAAACCATCTGCTTTTCGAGCATATATGGCAGTGTATCTGATATCCACTTTTATTGCAACACAAATCAATACTTCGGGCATTTGGTCTTTTGCAGAAATTATCAATTCTACCATGATGTTGATCAATCTTTATGCTTTGGTCCGGCTACGAAAACAAATCCGTATAGAATAGGCGGCATTGAGTAAAGACGGTATTGTGTGTTAGGCCCTTAGCAAAAGTATTTATTTTGATTTGATAGGGCTTTGTACTTTCTTCTATTGATAAATCAAATATACAAAAAGAGAACCAGATTATTTCGTTTACCGGTTCTCTTTTTGTAGCCATTTTATTGTTGTATTCAAAAAGGAAATATAATATCTTTTGTTGAGCAAATGAATTTGTGCTTTTAGGTATGGAACCAATAAGTCGTTTTGGAGTAAAACAACTCATTTTTCCTTAAAATACAGGTCGGGAATTTTGTAATATTGGGTGTGTCCGGGAGAAATTGTGTTTCCAAGCAAAAAGCACTTCGGCGATATAACGGGAAATTTTGTTTGCCGATCTCGGTTCCGTCAAGAAAGTTGGCGGTGTAGAGTTGCACCCCCGGCATATCAGTGCTGATTTCCAGAATCCGACCTGTTGTGGGATGTTCTGCCCGGGCTGCTTGTTTCATGGCCCGCGGCTCTCCATTCAGTAAAAAGCACGTGTCATAGCCATGACACAAGGCAATTTGAGGATGATGAGATTCAATTTCTTTTTCAAGGGATTTCGGTGTTAAAAAATCAAACGGTGTGTTTTGCACATTTAAAAGATTTCCGGTGGGAAGCATTTGTTCGTCGACTTCTACAATCTGGGAGGCATTGATTTGAAGTTGTGTTTGCAAGGGATTTGGGCCCAGGCTGAAATAAGAATGATTGGTAATATTCAATGGAGTATCTTGGTCACATTTTGCATGGTATGTGATCTCAAGACAGCCTTTATGAAAGAAAAAAGTGACTTCGACATGCAAATTTCCCGGATATCCTTCTTCGCCGTCAGGGCTGAAGCAGGACAGTACCAAGGTGTCTTCTGTATAGTATTCTTTTTTCCACATTTTTTTACTAAGCCCGATATTTCCTCCATGGAGGTGATTCTTTCCCTCGTTCGGGGTAATGTGATAGTGAACATCGTTTAACACAAAAGAAGCGCCTCTGATTCGGTTGGCGTATCTGCCGATTGTTGCACCCTGGCAGGAATGATAGGTTAAATAATCCTGTGCGCAGGAATAGCCTAAAACAACATCCTCTAACAGACCGTCTTTATCTCGTGTTTGTATACTGACAATGGTTGCTCCCAGATCTGTAACCTGCACTGTTTGTCCGAGTTCATCTTCTAAGGTATATAGGCTGGCCCCATGTCCGAAATCTATCTGCGTCATAATATCCTCCATCCGATTGTTATTTGAACGGAATATTAAAGATATTATATCATGTTTTGTTTTGAAAAAGCAACGGTTTTCAAGATTATTTATTTTTTGACAGAATAAGTTTGAAAAAAGGGGTTTCCATATAATTGATTTTGTTGTATAATATGAAATATATTGTTTGGCAAGACGATTGGATCGGGAGTGTGGAAAATGAGAGTATATAATGAAAATGAAAAGTTGTTTTTACATTTAAGGCATTTCGGAGAACGGGTAACTATTGAGAGGAATAAAAATAACTCAGATTATATAGAATATGTTCAGGTGCTTTTGCCGCGTGCTCAGAAAGCTTTTGAAGAAGGAAATACAGAAGCTTTTACAGCAGCTTTAGAGTGTTTGTGCAACAGTTTTGAAAAATGGCGCAGTACCATGGCGATAAGCGCCGGAATTTATCCGCGCAGAGAACCCGATTTGAATCGGGTAGGGGATCTTACGCAATATGATTCGCAAAGTGAAGCGTTTCAAATCTGGAATTGTATTGTAGAGATGACGGATTTTGCAAAAAACAGTCTATATATGACGGATCAGATGGGAGAGGATTTACTGGCATTATTTCATCAGGCTACAGATGATTTGCTGAACGGAACAAAAAATTTAGACTTGAATCGAGTGTCGAAACTTTCAGAACTGTTAAAAGTATATGATGCTTTTGGTTTTTATGGGACGCTCGATACCAAAAAGGAAAAAAGTTCTGAAACGTTGAAATATTATAATTTGTTGCATCAAGTTGGTGATGCCATTCTTAATACTCGTATAACGGCAGAGGATCTGGCACAGCTTCCGTCTTTGCTAGAAGAGCAGCGCAATGTGATGCAGGCGCAGATTTGTACGGGGGTTCCTTTTATTCAGGTTGCTCGAGAGTTGTATGGCACTGTTTCAACGAAACTTTCGGAGTGTACCCGAGAGAGCGCTAAAGCAGTCTCTGACGCAATGAATGTATGTGATGATATCCGTCCGTATGCAGACGATGTGATGTGTGCACAGGCATTAGAAGAACTCCGTACTGCAATCAACGGTCTTGTTTCAAGGGCGGATCAGAAAATTCAGCTTGCCGTTCGTGTTGAACGAGAGCAGGATACGGCTATGGTCTCTGTGGCGGTGGGAGAAAATTCTGATTTGAGTTTTGGGAATTTTTATTTGTATTACGATCAAACGGCTCTGTCGTTTGTGTCTTCTGAGGGGACGCGTTGGATTCGAACCGGATACAACTGTGTATTCTTCCCGTTTGATTGCGATCAAGGGTTGAAGCAGGAAACTGTATTGGCTCGATTCCAATTTCATATTGAAGCGCAAACGGGAAAATCCCTGATTGTGGTGGATCCACAAAATCTCCGGGATTCTTTCGGAGACTTATTGTGTGTGCAGGCAACGCCCGGAATTTTGGATTTGGGTGGAGATGATGACGGATCTTCTGTACAGATTCAGTTTGGAGAGAAACCGTCCGCCCAAGTGAAGAAAGGCGAATTAGTTTCTGTAGATTTTGTTCCGGATAAAGAAGGTTTTGTCTTCCAGGGTTGGCATACCCCGGAAGGGCAGCCGGTTTTGGATCGCGTATTTGCTGTTCGGGATACGGTGCTTCATGCGGAGTGGACAGCTTTAAAACCGAAACTGATGCGCCGCGGCGAGATTATGGTCAGCGGATATATTGCCGTACATACGCAGTATGCGATAGAAGAGGATTTTAAGAAAATTAAAGAAGCCGGATTGGATTTTGTTATTTTGGATTATGTTCCGGGATCTGAGATGCACTTAAAGTGTATAGAATGGGCACAAAAATACGGTCTCTATATGTATATACATGATTATGGTTTTAATAAGGATAAGCCGTGGACGGTTGAAAAAGTTTTGTCGTATACAGCACCGTATCGATTCTTGCCCAACTTTTTAGGAAATGATTATTGCGATGAGCCGTCGCATGCACAGTACCCGGAGATTGCGGAGCAGTCCAAAGTGTACATGCAGGCATTACCTGGATATGATATCCATGTGAATTTATTTTCGGATATGGGTGTGGAAGCGCTCCTTCGCGGAATGGATTATACCGAATATATTCGCGACTATGTTCAGCAGGTGCCGACGTTGCACTTAAGTATCGATCCGTATCCTCTGACCGGATATAATGGAGAATTAAAGACCTATGATGCATACTATGTCGGTTTGCGTATTCCGGCTGAATTTACGCAGAAATATCATTTGGATTATTGGACGTATATTCAGACGATGAAAGGAAACGAACAGCGGGATGTCTCTTTGGCGGATTTGCGTTTTCAGTATTATTCTTCATTGGCATACGGTGCAGACAAAATCATGAATTATTGTTATGATTGTTCCGGGTATGATCCTGAAAAATCGGTGTATTCAGATGAAGTGTATTGTATGCGCGATTATGCACATCGATACACAAAACTTTATGATTATGTGCAGTTGGTAAACCAAGAAGTAAAGACGTTTGCGGAACCATATTCAGAATATGGCTGGGAGCATACAGGGGTTCACCGTGGAACGGGGACAATTCCCGGATATGTTGCAGCAGAGCAGGAATACGATGGGGATTTAGAAGTTTCGTGCGAGGATAGTTTGTTGATCGGCTCGTTTAGTAAAGCAGGCGGAAGAGCTTATATGATTTGTAATGCGTCAGAGCTGGCTGAAAACAAAACGGTAACCGTGCAGTTCCAGGTTCGCAGCGCAGAAGCTGTAGATGTATATATCAGCGGCGCCAAAACAACGGTAGAACCTTCAGCCCAAATCCAGCTTCGCAGCGGCGAGGGCGCTTATCTTGTTGTTCATGAGATTTCGTCTACTTGCGGTCAGCAGAATTTGATGAGTTGACGAGTTACTTGAACAGTGACAGTGGATAAAAATTATTTTTGGTAAAAATATATTTGTTGATACGGAAGATGCGAAATTGTATCTTCCGTATTTACATATATGATGTTTCGTGGTATAATAATATGATAGATAACCATACAACGGCGATCGTGGATGAGCGATGTGTTGTATCGTTATCTGGCATTTTCTTAGTAACATAAATACGGAGGTTCCGATGGGAAAATTTGTGGTTCACAGTAAATATCGCCCCACAGGCGATCAGCCGCAGGCGATTGAAAAATTGGCCAACGGGGTTTTGTCCGGTTATAAAGAGCAAACATTGCTTGGCGTTACGGGGTCTGGAAAAACATTTACTATGGCCAATATTATTGAGCGGGTGCAACGCCCGACTCTTGTTTTGGCGCATAATAAAACGCTTGCCGCACAATTATGCAGCGAGCTGCGTGAATTTTTTCCGGAGAACGCGGTGGAATATTTTGTTTCTTATTATGATTATTATCAGCCGGAAGCCTATATTGCCCATACGGATACGTATATTGAAAAAGACATGAGTATTAACGAGGAGATCGATCGTTTACGGCATTCCGCCACCTCATCGCTGTTTGAACGGCGGGATGTGATTATTGTGGCGAGTGTTTCTTGTATTTATACGCTGGGCGATCCGGCAGAGTACCATGATATGATGGTGACCGCACGGGTTGGACAAACATTAGATCGGGACGAGTTGATACGAAATTTAGTAAAAATCCGATTTTCCCGCAATGATACGGATCTTGCACGCGGGATGTTTCGGGTAAATGGAGATGTGGTGGAGATTTTTCCGGCATCTTCTAATGATAAAATTATCCGGATTGATTTCTGGGATGACGAAGTGGAACGCATTGCGGAGATTCATCCTGTGACAGGTGAAGTGCTGCGGTTTATTAACTATGTTGTGATTTTCCCGGCGGTGCACTATGTTACTTCAGAAGAAAAATTAAATCAGGCCATTGATGAAATTATTCGCGAGATGGAAGAGCGGGAACAATACTTTAAGGATCACGACAAATTGATTGAGGCTCAGCGGATTCGGGAACGAACGATGTATGATGTGGAATTTCTGCGTACGGTTGGATATTGTAAAGGGGTAGAGAATTACTCCAGAATTCTGGCCGGGCGTGCACCCGGATCTACGCCCTATACGCTGTTGGATTATTTCCCGAAAGATTATTTGATGATTGTGGACGAAAGTCATGTTTCTTTGCCACAGGTTCGCGGCATGTCGGGCGGAGACCGGGCTCGAAAGCAAAGTCTGGTAGAGTTTGGATTTCGTCTGCCGTCGGCATTTGATAATCGACCGTTGTATTTTAATGAGTTTGAGAGTAAAATCAATCAAGTCATTTACGTGTCTGCTACGCCCGGAGAATATGAACGCAGTCATTCCGAACAGATTGTGGAACAGATTATTCGGCCGACCGGATTGGTCGATCCGCTGGTAACGGTAAAGCCGTCTGACGGGCAGGTTGACGATTTGATTTCGGAAATCAAGAAACGGACGGAAAAACAGGAGCGCGTTTTAGTCGTTACCTTGACCAAACGGATGTCGGAGTCTTTGACAGAATATCTGTTTAATTTAGGCATTCGCGTCCGCTATATGCATCATGAGATTGAGACAATGGATCGGATTGCGACCTTGCGCGATTTGCGCGCCGGAGAATTTGATGTATTGGTTGGAATCAACCTGCTTCGGGAAGGTTTGGATTTGCCGGAAGTGTCTTTGATTGCTATTTTGGACGCCGACAAAGAGGGATTTTTGCGAAACGAAACGTCCTTAATCCAGATTATCGGCCGTGCAGCACGGAATGCGCACGGAGAAGTTATCATGTATGCCGATACGGTAACGCCGTCTATGGAGCGCGCGATCCGGGAGACGGAACGCCGTCGCAATATCCAGATGCAGTATAATCAGGAGCACCATATTGTGCCGAAAACGATTGTCAAACCGATTCAGGATATTTCGGCATTTGTACAGACCGAAGAAAAGATCCGTCAGATTGATGATGGCGAGATTTCTGCACAGACGTTGAGCGCAAAAGCATTAGAGGACCTGATTCAAAAGTTGACGGCGGAGATGAAAAAGGCTTCCGATCAGCTTGATTTTGAATATGCGGCACAGATTCGAGATAAGATTCGTCAATTACAGACACAGAAAAAGGAGAAAAAATGAGAGACAGTATTTTTATCAAAGGGGCAAGAGAAAATAATTTAAAAAATATTGATCTGGAAATTCCCCGGGACCGGTTTATCGTTTTTACGGGATTATCCGGATCCGGAAAATCGTCTCTTGCTTTTGATACCATTTATGCCGAGGGACAGCGCCGATATGTTGAGTCGCTGTCTTCTTACGCCAGAATGTTTTTAGGCCAGATGGAAAAACCGGACATCGACTACATCGAAGGGCTATCGCCGGCTATTTCTATCGATCAGAAGACTACGTCTAAAAATCCGCGCTCGACGGTTGGCACCATTACAGAGATTTATGATTATTTGCGGTTATTATATGCCCGGGTTGGAATCCCGCATTGTCCGAAATGCGGCATTGAGATTAAACAGCAAGCATTGGACCAAATTGTGGATAAGATTCTGCTGATGCCGGAAGGAACGCGAATCCAGATTTTGGCGCCGGTTGTTCGCAGCCGAAAAGGGGAGTATCAAAAATTATTCGGAGACTACAAACGCAGTGGATATGTCCGGGTGCGTGTGGATGGCATTATTTATGATTTGCAGGAAGAGATTCCGCTGGATAAGAATAAAAAACATAACATTGAAGTCGTTGTAGACCGTCTTGTGGTACGCGAAAGCGTGCGGAAGCGGCTGAGTGATTCTTGTGAGACGGCTTCAAGGCTTTCGAAAGGTTTGATTGTTGTTTCGGTTCCGGACGGAGAAGAAACGACGTATTCGCAACGGTATTCTTGTCCGGAACACGGGATCGGGATTGAGGAATTAACCCCGCGTATGTTTTCTTTTAATAATCCGGCCGGAGCTTGTTCGTCGTGTTCCGGGCTTGGGGTTACTTTTTCAATTGACCCGGACTTAGTGATTCCGAACAAGTCGCTGAGTATTTTGGATGGTGCGATCTGTGCGTCCGGGTTTGGAAATATTTCTGCTAATTCTTATTATATCCGGCAATATGCTGCGATTCTAAAAAAATACGGGGCAACGCTCTCTACGCCGTTTGATAAAATGCCGCAGGGTGCTGTGGATGAATTGTTGTACGGAAATGACTTTGAAGAAGGTATTATTCCATGTCTGGAGCGACGGTATAAACAATCTACCAGCCAGAATGTTCGGACGGAGCTGGAACAATTGATGTCGGAAAAGCCATGTCCGGATTGTCACGGGAACCGATTAAATGAACTGTCGCTTGCGGTAACGGTCGGCGGAATCAATATCATGGACTTTTGTAAGAAGTCGGTTTCGGAGGCTTATGATTTTATTTCTGACTTGAAGTTGTCGGCCCGCGATATGGTAATTGCCGATCAGATTGTAAAAGAAATTAAGTCCAGGCTGGGCTTTTTGAAGAGTGTGGGGTTGGAGTATTTAACTTTGATGCGTTCGGCCGGAACGCTGTCCGGCGGTGAGGCGCAGCGTATTCGGTTGGCTACACAAATTGGGTCTTCGCTGATGGGCGTTTTATATATTTTGGACGAGCCCAGCATCGGCTTGCATCAGCGGGACAATGCCAAATTATTAGACACGTTAAAACATCTGCGGGATTTAGGCAATACCCTGATTGTGGTGGAACATGATGAGGAGACGATGCTCGCCGCGGACTATATTGTCGATATTGGGCCCGGAGCCGGAATTCACGGCGGTTATGTGGTGGCACAGGGAACTCCGCAGGATATCATGGTGTGTGAACATTCGATTACTGGCCAATATCTAAGCGGAAAAAAGACGATCCCCGTTCCGAAAAAAACGCGCCCCCTTACTGAGCGGGCTTTAGTGATTAAGGGCGCTAGGGAACATAATCTGAAAAATATTGATGTACGGATTCCGTTAGGTGTTTTTACAGCCGTGACAGGGGTTTCAGGATCCGGTAAATCGAGTTTGGTTAATGAGATCTTGTATAAAACACTGGCGGTTCGGTTAAATCGCTCCAAGTTGGTTCCCGGACAATGTGACGAGATTGTTGGATTGGAACAGATTGACAAAGTTGTGGATATTGATCAAAGTCCTATCGGCCGAACTCCGCGTTCCAATCCGGCAACGTATACCGGAATGTTTAACGATATCCGAGAACTATTTGCGGCAACGGCGGATGCAAAAGCTCGTGGGTTTAATGCCGGGCGCTTTTCTTTTAATGTTGCAGGCGGACGGTGCGAAGCGTGTAGCGGCGACGGTATTGTAAAAATAGAGATGCACTTTTTACCGGATATTTATGTTCCTTGTGATGTCTGCGGCGGTAAGCGGTATAACCGGGATACCTTGGACGTAAAGTTTAAGGATAAAAATATTTATGAAGTACTGGAGATGACCGTAGAGGAAGGCTTGGCCTTTTTTGAAAATATTCCGTCAGTTTATCGTAAACTTAAAACGCTTTATGATGTTGGATTGGGGTATATTAAAATCGGACAACCGTCTACGACTTTGTCCGGCGGCGAGGCACAGCGTGTAAAATTAGCCACGGAATTATCCAAACGCTCTACCGGAAAAACCGTTTATATTTTGGATGAGCCGACGACCGGCTTGCATACAGCGGATGTCCAAAAACTGATTGAAGTATTGCAGAAACTGGTCGATGCAGGAAACAGCGTTGTGGTAATTGAACATAACCTGGACGTCATCAAATCGGCGGATTATGTGATTGATTTAGGCCCTGAGGGCGGCGACAACGGCGGCCAAATTGTGGTCACGGGAACTCCGCGCGAGGTTGCTAAATGCAAGAAATCCTATACCGGACAATATTTAAAACCGTATTTTGCAAAATAAAAGAGAGGCTTAGCCTCTCTCTTATTTTACCCATTCGATTTTATATGTAAAGTTATACTTTTCTTGCAATGCTTTTACTTTTTCTTCGTTGTCTTCAATAAAGGTTTCGGTATAGATGGATTTTCCCTGCTTTTCATAATCTCGAAGGATCTTTTGCAGTTCTGCCCAGCCTTCGTTTTGTTTTTGTCCTTCTTCCTGAAATTCTATAACAAATTCTCGATGTTTTGGTATTCTTACTTTCATGATGAATAATCCTTTCGCCGATTGTTTTTTTTATTATAATATATTTTTGCGTAAAAAACAAGACAAAAAGTCCGAATTGCTTGAAAATTCACAAAAAATGTTATATAATAAAAAAAGTATCAAATCAGAGGCGAATTATGAATTCTGTTTATTTATCAACCGGGGCTTTTACCGGTCGAATCAATCACCGAAACCCCGATTTGCTTGCACAATATTTTGACCGTGTGCGGTGTGACGGTTTTGAACTGATGGTCATGGATAACTTTTATGAACAGATCGGGCGCATTATATCCTTGTATCAGCGTTGCGGCGTTCGGATTTGTTGCGTCCATGCCGATAAACATATCGGAGATTTGATCAGTTGTCCGGATTCAGAAGCGTTTGTACAGGCCGAAAAGTTGTTTAGCGTTAATTGTGAGATTGCGCAGACGCTTGGTGCTGAAAAAATTGTTGTACATTGCTGGGGCATTCCAGATAGTGACCGGTATCCGGAGCAGATTTACGGTCGAGTCGAAAAACTGGTAGCGCAGGCAGATCGATACGGACTTGATTTTTTGGTAGAAAACTGTGTATGTACACAGTCCGGTCCCTTGGTGCATCTGCAAAAATTAGCTGAGTTGATTCCCGAAATCGGATTTGTGATCGATACGCGTCCGGCACAGTTTCACGGACAGTTGCAGGAGCAGTGTGAAAGCACGATTTGGAAAAAGAATGTTCGGCATCTGCATATCAACGATTATGGCGGAGGCTTGATGCAGTGGGATGCGCTGTATCCAATTTTGCAGCCGACAAAGGGAAAGATAGATTGGGATTTTTTTGCTCGGAGTTTGCAAAAAAATCATTATACAGGCTCGATCACATTGGAGGCTCCGTCCATGCTGGAACAGGGGTTTGACGCGCAGACTTTTCAGCGCAGTATTGATTTTATCCGGAATCGGCTTTGTCCGAAGAATGATTCTCAACCTGTAGGGAAAAATGAAAAAAACAACAGGAATGTTGCATTGCGCATTGACAGAATAGAAAATAAACGGTAAAATAAAAGAAAAAGTGTGGTAGAAAGGGGAAAACAAATGCTGAATTTAGAGCATGTAAAATGGAGTCTTCCCAACGGAGAAAACATTATTAAAGACGTTACTTTAAATATAGATGAAAAAAAACTGATTGTCGTAACTGGACCTAACGGCGGCGGAAAAACAACACTGGCGAAACTGATTGCGGGTGTTGAGATGCCCCAAAGCGGAAAAATCTTTTTTGATGGGCAGGATATTACTCAAACAGATATTACAACGCGGGCTCGGTTGGGAATTGCCTACGCGTTTCAGCAACCGGTTCGGTTTAAAGGCATTACGGTGCGGGATATGTTGGAACTTGCTGCGGGTAAATCTTTATGTCACGGTGAAATTTGTGAACTGTTGAGTAAAGTCGGTTTGTGTGCAGATGAGTATGTTGACAGAGAGTTGAGCGCGTCGTTGTCCGGCGGCGAGAGTAAGAGAATTGAGATTGCGTCGGTATTGGCGCGGTCTGCAAAACTGTCTGTTTTTGATGAACCGGAAGCCGGGATTGATTTGTGGAGCTTTTCCAGATTGGTTCAGACTTTTGAGGATTTGCGGCAAAAACATGAAGGAACTTTGTTGATTATTTCGCATCAGGAACGTATTTTATCTATTGCCGACGAGATCGTGGTGGTTGCGAACGGACAAGTTCGTGCAGTAGGACCGCGTGAGGAGATTTTACCGACATTGTTATCTGGAGAGCGTGTTGCGCGTTGTCCGCAGGGAAAGGAGGTCGCTTGCCGTGAATAAAATTACTGAAAAATTATTGCAGTTGGTCTCTGATTTCCAGGGCGAATTTCGCGGGGCTTTTAATATTCGCGAAGATGGTCAGTGTGCGGGCCGGCAATCAACCGAAAATATCCAGATTGATTCAAAGGAAGACGGGCCCGGCTTAGTGATTCATGTTCGTCCGGGTACGAAAGGGGAGACGGTTTATATTCCGGCTTGCGTTACGCATAGTAATTTTGATGATTTGGTTTATAACGACTTTTATATCGGCGAAGACGCCGACGTTGAAATTGTAGCCGGCTGCGGCGTTCATTCGGACGGAGAAGAAGAGGCTCGGCATAATGGGATTCACCGGTTTTTCGTAGGTAAAGGTGCCCACGTGGTATATCGTGAAAAACATATTGCAACCGGAAAGGGAATCGGAGCAAAGAAAATAGATCCGGTAACGGATATCGTTTTGGCAGACGGAGCCAGCATGGAGATGGACACGGTTCAGTTACGAGGGGTAACCAGTACCAATCGTAAAACGTCGGCGTTATTGGATGCCGGAGCAAAATTGATTGTCCGGGAGCGCATTATGACCGACGGTGATGAAACGGCACGGACGGATTTTGATGTGATTTTACGTGGGGAAGATTCCGGGGTAGATTTGGTTTCGCGGTCTGTTGCTCGGGGTAATTCGCATCAAGCCTTCTTTTCAACGATTAATGGACAGGCCCGTTGTACGGGGCACTCGGAATGTGACGCAATTCTTGCCGAGAAGGGAACCGTAGACGCCGCGCCGATGCTGAAGGCTACCCATGTAGATGCGGCATTGATCCATGAGGCGGCAATCGGAAAAATTGCCGGAGAGCAAATTTTGAAACTTCGCACTTTAGGGCTTACCGAGGCGCAAGCCGAAGAAAAAATCATTGAGGGATTTTTAAAATAGGTATAATATATGCAGAAAGTCTTGCTTTGCAGTCTGGGGCATTCGCCCGGTGCGCATTTCATGCGCCTGCGCTATTGACGGCTTTGCCAAAATGCCCTTGCAAGCGAACATTTTTGTTTTATGGTATAACACTAAAAAAGCGATATGCGCTGGCGCATATCGCTTTTTTTAATAAACTTCTATAGAGTAGGTTGCTTGATATGTTTTCAGTGGTTGCAGGGTACATAAACCTGGCTTTGATGAAAATTCTTTGGAACCGTTTTGGACAGACGGCAAACCGTTCCAAGGCTCTACGCAAATAAAGGGGGCATCTGTTTGTACAGGCTGCCAAAATCCGACGTACGTAAAATCCGGGTATGAAACACGAATGCCGTTTTGATTGCGTGCAGAATGAATCGTCAATGACCGAGCTGCTTGCTCTAATAAAATCATCTCGTTGTCAAACAAGTTATGCTGCAGGGGGATGATGGTATCATTCTGTAGCGGATACGGTTCTTTTTTACCGGAAAGATAAGCACCGTCCAATAACAGTCTTTGCGGATGAGCGGGATGTTCAAATTCAATCATATAGTCTTCAAACACTTCGCCGTCCGTTATAGGCACTTGAAATCCTGGATGGGCTCCGACAGAAAACAGCATGGTCTCTGTCGGAGATGTATTACGAATCGTATAGCAGATCGTCAATTTTTTTTGATCCAGTGTAAATCTGACCCGATAATCAAAATCAAACGGATACTGTTTACGCGTTTGAGCGTTTGATTTCATCCCAAATTCCATAAAATTCTCGGCATGATTCGTTAACTGCAATACGCTGTGCCGAATAAATCCGTGCGGGCTGTCAATGGTATAGGTTTTTCCTTTATAGGTGTAGGTTCCGTCCGGAACCCGTCCTGTGATAGGAAACAGATTCGGAGCGCGGCCTTTCCAATAAGCCTCGTCGCCCAACCATAGATATTCTTTGTTGTTCTGTGATAGGTCCACTATAGACAGCAACTGGCCGCCGATAGAAGATACGGCAACAAACAACGTGCCGTTTGTC
Organism: Clostridia bacterium; assembly: GCA_014872655.1. Taxonomy (GTDB): domain Bacteria; phylum Bacillota; class Clostridia; order Oscillospirales; family UBA644; genus UBA644. The sequence goes on along the minus strand of WHHJ01000021.1, from coordinate 13,856 downwards.
ATGGTATAATTCATAAAGCAAATCCTTATAAAGTCTTGGCAATTTCTTTCAAATACTCTTTAAATTCCGTACCGATTTCAGGGTGTTTGAGCGCCATTTCTACTTGGGCCTGCATAACGCCGAGTTTGTTGCCCATGTCATATCTCTTGCCGATAAAGTCCACTGCAATCATGCCCTTGGTGTTGGCCAATGTTTTCATCGCGTCAGTCAACTGCAATTCATTGCCGGCACCTAACGGGGTTTTGTCTAAGATGTCAAAAATCTCTGCCGGAAGAACGATACGGCCCAGGATAGAGAACAATGACAAAATTTGATCCTTCGTCGGTTTTTCAATCATATCGGTCAAAGAGTACTTATTGTCTTTTAATTTTTCTACTTTCATGGTAGAATATTTTTGGATCGCTTCTTCAGATACTTCCTGTACGCCCGCCACACCTAATCCGTATTCTTCATAGGCGTCAATCAACTGTTTAGTAACAGGATATTCATCGTTTATGATTACATCGTCACCGTAAAGAACCGCAAAGGTATCGTTGCCGACAAACTGGCGAGCCATTTGCAGCGCGCCGCCTGTGCCGTTTAAAGTTTTTTGACGAACATAAATGATATTGGCCATGTCGGAGACTTGCCGGACCTGTTTGAGCAGGTCTGCTTTTTTCTCTCCGCCGGCAATCAGTCTTTCTTCCAATTCGGGGGAGCGGTCAAAGTGGTCTTCAATCAGCGTTTTTCCTCTGGAAATAACAATCATGATATCTGTGATTCCGCTGTGAACCAATTCTTCTACCAGGTATTGTAAGGCTGGCTTGTCGACAATCGGGAATAATTCTTTCGGAACAGATTTGGTTGCCGGAAGCATTCTTGTGCCCAGTCCGGCGGCAAGGATAATCGCCTTTTTTACTTTCATAGTAACAGCTCCTAACACAATATTTAATGATCGGCAGTCCCTTTAGCCTTCATTAAAACGGAAGGGACTTCCGATATTTTTTTATAATAAACATAAGGGGAATGCCTAATGCATAGCAGCAAACTACTTCTCCCAGCCCTACGGTTGCCATGTTGTACAGCAATGTAAGTGTAAAGCCTGTTTCGGAGAGCTGACCGCTCAAGGACATCGAGGTCGTAATCATGGCGCCTACAATAATCGTGTTCGCCAATACCGTTGGCAGCGGTGCCAGCCAAAAAGTGATTCGATTTTTCTTCCGGGAGAGCAGGTAGGTCCCCACAGCCCCCAGAACGGTAGCCGCGGTCCCGAATAAAATGTCCAACCATGCATAGGGACTGGCAATGAGGTTACTGATCAAGCAACCGATGCTGAGCCCAACAATCGCAACGGGTGAAAAATACGGCAGAACCGTCAGTGCTTCCGCGATCCGAAATTGGATCGGGCCAAAAGACAGCCAGCTTAAAAGCAAGGTGATAACAGCGTAAAGCGCTGCAATAACGGCTGCAAAAGTTAGTTTTTGAATCGTGTTTTTTTTCATAAAAAATCAACTCCGTGTTTTGTTTAATCGCAAAACGAGAAACAAGATTTATCGTTTTGCAGCGGTCAGGGGACTGCGACTGACCGTTATAAAATTCTATTTAGTATAGCATATTTTTAAATAAAAGAGAAGAGGCAACTATTAAGATGTCACATTTATTTAAAAATTCCATAAGACGAGTCCAGCAACTGAACGCGTTCAATAGATCGAATCCAGTTGTTTTTGCCGATATATTCTGAAAAAGCGTCGGACAGCAAATTGACTCCAATATTTTTTGTGTTTCCGCAAGGCAGAATCATCGATAGGGTTAAAAAGGAATTCGAATCTGACCATTCCGGCTGTATCATTTCGGCTTTTAGATCAATTATCCGAACAGCGCCGCTTTTTGTTTTTTTGCTGACAAGAATTTGCGGCTGTTGTAAAAAGGCTTGGAATGATTCTGCAACTTCTTTTTCGACGCCGAAAAGATATTTTGCGTAGGCAATTTCCGAAAAAGGCCGCGTTTGTGGGTACACTTCCAGAATATCGATCCCAGAGGGTAAAGTTTGTTTCATTCGGTGTAGAATTTGTTCGGGCGGCATGTCGTTGTCCGTTCGAATATCCAACATTTCGCATTGGCTGCAAACGCCTAAAGAAAGCGGTGCGGAAAATACCATATAGGGATGCGGATTAAATCCGTGCGTTTGAGAGACCGGGATTTGCGCTCTGTTAAAAATGCGCACAAAACTTCGAACCAAATCTAGATGCGAAATATATTTTGCCCGGCCTTGTTTTGAAAAGACGATTCTAATGACAAACATCTCCTTTACAGTATTTTGAAATGCCGCATCCGCTGCAATGTTCGATGCAGTTGGGCGTAGTTTTTTCCTCATACGCTCGTTGACATTCTCGGCGCAAGAAGGATTTTGTGACGCCGATGTCGATCATGTCCCAAGGCAGAACTTCTTCAAAGTCGCGTTTGCGGGTTGCATATTCTTCAACGCTTAATCCATGTTGGGCTAAGGCCTGCATCCAGGTTTCAAATCGGAAGTGCTCATTCCACGCATCAAATTTGCATCCGTTTTCCCATGCGGTCAATAAGACTTTCCCCAGCCGTTCGTCGCCGCGGGCAAACACACCTTCCAACACGCTTGTTTTTCCGTCATGATAATTGAGTTTGATGTGTTTGTTTTTCCCGATTGCTTCAATTAACAAATGCTGCTTGCGTCGAATTTCTTCCAGCGGAACTTGTCCTTCCCACTGAAATGGCGTAAAGCATTTGGGGACAAAGGTTGAGAGGCTGATAGTAACAGTTAACTTCCGTTTAGGCCGGTCGGGCAGAGAGTAAAACAGATCTACAATCCGCTGTGCCGTTTGGCCAATACCGAGAATGTCTTTGTCTGTTTCGGTCGGCAGCCCAATCATAAAATAAAGTTTGACGGAAGTGGCTCCACCCTCAAAGGCAATCCGAGCCGTATGCATAATTTCTTCTTCCGTTACGTTTTTAGTGATCACATCCCGCAACCGCTGTGTACCGGCTTCCGGTGCAAAGGTGAGTCCGCTTTTTCTGACTGCTTGTAACTTTTTGAGAATATCTTCCGTAAAATTATCTACCCGCAGAGACGGCAAGGCCATGTTAATGTTTCGAGGAATGCAAAAGTCCAGCAGTTCATCGGTTAACTGCGGCAATTTTTGGTAATCACTGGAAGATAGCGAAGTTAAAGAAACTTCGTCATATCCGGTGTTTTGATAAAGTTTTTTGATATTATCCAAAATATTTTTCGGGCTTTTTTGCCGGTACGGCCGATAAATCATGCCGGCCTGGCAAAATCGGCAGCCGCGAACACAGCCGCGCATGATTTCGGCCATCACCCGGTCGTGAACCACATCGGAATACGGCACCACAAATTGGTCTGGGACAAACATCTTGTCCACATCCTGCACCATGGCCCGCACGACTTTGCGAGACGGGTCGTGATATTTGGGTACATACATACATTCGATCTGTGAGGCGGCTTTTAAAAAGGCTTCGCGGTCTTTCCCGGTTTCCTTATACAAGTCCAACAGCACATCAAAATATTCTTCTCCGTCGCCGATAAAAAACAAATCGATAAAATCATTCAGCGGGGCCGGATTCGACGCGCAGGGACCGCCCGCCATAACTATCGGGTCAGAATCCGTTCTTTGCTCCGTTAACAGCGGAATCTGCGCCAGTGACAAAACAGTTAAAATATTTGTATAACACAATTCATATTGCAACGTGAATCCGACAAAATCAAAATCTTTAATCGGGTCATGGCTTTCCAGCCCGTATAAAGGAACTTGATATTGACGCATTAATTGCTCCATATCTACATTCGGCGCAAAAACTCGTTCACACCAGGTGTCGGCCCTGCGGTTTAAGAGTGCATATAAAATTTTGATTCCCAAATGGGACATGCCGACATCATATAAGTCCGGAAAACAAAATGCATATCGGATATCCACTTTGTTTTTGTCTTTTTCAACGCTGCCAAATTCCCCTCCGGTATACCAGGAGGGTTTTGAGACGTTGAGTAATTGTCGTTCAAGAAATTCTTCTACCTGCATGGATACATATCCTTTCAACGGTTTGTGTATATTGTATACCATAATGCAAAAAATTTCAAGAGTTAATCTGTTTTTTTTACGATTAGGTATAGCAGCAGGTAGCAATCGATCATCAATAAAGAAAAATTATATCCGGTTTTTATTAGAATAAAAATGGCTAATCCGAACAGGGGAATCAGCAATATAATAGCCAAACACAGGCATATTTTTTTTGCCCGAATAGGATCTGTTTTTTGTAGCAGAAAATAGTACAGTGCTCTTCCTCCGTCCAAAGGCAAAATCGGAATTGCGTTGATGGTGGCTAAAGAAAGATTGCATAAGATAAAAAAGTCCAAGCCGTCCAACGGTATTTTTTGATAGATCATTGCACAGACTCCGGCTGTAATCAGATTGGCACAAATACCTGCAAGCGAGGAGTAAATTTCTTTTTTACAGGAAATGGCCGTGAGACTTTGTAATTTTGCCGATATCCCAAACGGCATCAGGCGGATATATTCCATTTGTGCCCCATAGGTTAAATACGCAGCGATGTGGGCGGACTCGTGAATCATGGCACTGATAAACAAATACAGCACATAGCTACTGCGATCTAAGAATAAAAAGAAGATCCAAACGACAAAAAATAACGGGTGGATACGAAATTTATGATTGCGCATCGAAGCAGAAAAAAGTTTCCGGGTCGGCTAAGGTGTTATCTTTAGACAGTTGGAAATGCAGATGAGGTCCTGTTGTTTGCCCGGTGTTTCCGGATAACGCGATAATTTGCCCGGTCTGTACCGCTTGCCCTTCGGATACGTCGATTTGTTGTAAATGTCCATAATAGGATACATACCCGTTGGTATGTAGAATTTTAATATAGTTTCCGCCGATTGCCGAATTGGCGCATTCCGTTACAGTTCCGTCCAGCACGCACCGAACTTCTGTTCCTTCTTCCATGGCAATATCAACGCCTTTATGCAGCGCCGTTTCGTGAGTGAAAGGATCCTGTCGATAGCCAAAACCGGAAGTAACTGTTCCGCTTGCTGGTAAGACGCCGGCACGGAAAGGGTTTGACGTGCTGGCCATTACGCTGACCGCTTCGCCCAGACACTTTTCTGTTGTGTCAAAAATCTGTTTGTCGGTGTCAAAGACAGAGCCTGTTGTTTGGATGTTTTTCAGATTTCCCCAAACTGCAATCCCGGTTTGCGCGTCTGTTTCGGGTTGGGCGTTGGTGTAAGTGATAAGGCAAAGAACTATCAGCATGCAGACAGACAGTTGTGTAAAAATAATTTTTAAAACGCCGCACGAGTTGATCTTTTGAGTTTGTCTTAGTTTTCTTTGGATGTTTTGCAGCATAAAATCACCTCTTTCATTTTTACTTCTTTTTTGCTTGAAATATGCTTATGTTTATGTTATAATTGATAAAAATAGAAGTAGAAATATATGGCATCTGTTTAAGGAAAAATAACAATTTTAAATGAAACGGGTATTTGCATATGGAATTACAATTTTCCGGCCGGACAAGCGGCTTTAAAAAATATATAAAAAGTTTAGATAAATGGTTGTTGGCGACTGTTGTGGTGTTGTTGGCGTTAAGTTTGTTTGCTATTAACAGTGCGACTTCGCAGCAGGAGATTAATGCTCGGTGTATGATTATTCAGTCGGTCAGTATTGGGCTTGGTTTTATCTTTTTATTTTTGCTGTCGAAAGTTGATTATGATTTATTGTCTGATTTGTCACCGTATATTGTTATTATTGCATCTGTTGCACTTTTTGTAACTGCACTAATTGCGGATGATACAAAAGGGAATCGCAACTGGTTAACATTCGGTCCTGTAAATATTCAGCCATCGGAATTTGGTAAATTGTGTTTTGCGATTACAATGTCCCATCATTTATCCAAAGTGGGAGAAGATTTAAACCGAATCAAAAACATTTTTGCTATTTGCGTGCATTTTGCGATGTATTTTATTCCGATTGTATTACAGGGAGATATCGGAACCGCGCTGGTTTATTTGGGCATGTTTTTAGTGGTGATTTTTGTTGCAGGGCTGCAATATCGATATTTTATCATTGCAGGAGCGTTGGTTGCCTGCTCTTTGCCGATTTTATGGGATTTTTTGAAACCCTATCAAAAAGAACGGATCCTTTACGGCTTTCAGCCGGAATTAGATCCTCTCGGGCGGGGTTTTCAGCCTTTAGTTTCAAGGATGGCGATTGGTTCCGGTCAGCTTTGGGGATTAGGGTATGAAAATGGCATTCAGTCTCAAAATGATATGTTGCCGGAAATACAGACGGACTTTATCTATGCAGTTGTCGGAGAAGAAGCTGGATTTATCGGCTGTGTTGTTGTAATTTTGCTTTTATTGGCCATTATATTACTGATTATACGCAATGCGTACAAGGCAAAAGATCAGAAAGGCATGTATATTTGTATGATGGTTGCAAGCATGATTATGTGGCAGAGTATTATTAATATCGGCATGTGTATTGGCGTTCTTCCGGTTATCGGCGTAACGCTGCCGTTTTTTAGTTATGGTGGATCTTCGGTAATGAGTATGGTTATGGCGATAGGTCTGGTGGAAGCAGTTTGTACCAAGCCGGACCGCGCATTAAAATTTGGCATGCGATGAGGTTTAAATTCTCTTATTTTGCCGTTTCTGCAGGGACTGCAGCCATCAAAAGTTTGTTTGTAAAAGTGTTTACGGTTGCTGGAAATACGATTTTAGATGTTGTATTGTATTGGCTGATGAGTTCTGTCTTTCTGGTTCCTGCTGTTTTGGCGCAGTTGATTTCCTATACAGTGTCGGCGCTCAATCGGTATTTGGCGTATAAGTTTATTAAGGTAAAAGGGCCGGTGGCCGCCTCGGAATTTTTTCGGTTTGTGCTGGTTCATCTGGTAATTGTTGTGGCTTCTGCAGAAATTTTGGCTGTACTGCGTTCCTGGACGAGTATGTCGGATTTTGGCGCAAAGATAATTGTAACACTTTTTACAATGTGTGCCAATGCATTTTTTTATGGCCGGTTTGTTTTTCGGAATTAACAAAGATTTGACTTAAACGATATTTTGCTTTTAACAAAAGTTCGGTATCATAATGTAAATGGAGGAAAAAATTGTGTTGACCCTGGAAGAACTTAAAAAGAATCCGGATATCCGGACTTATATACAAAAAGCCGATGAAGCCTTGATTGCGCTTGGCTTTACCGAACACAGTTTTGCACATGTGACGCGGGTAGCAGAAACAGCAAAATATATTTTGCAAACATTGGGGTACGCCGAGCATGAGATTGAGTTGGCACGGATTGCGGGGTATTTGCATGATATTGGAAATTTAGTGAACCGAACCGACCACTCACAAAGTGGAGCTGTTATGGCATTTCGAATTTTAGATAAATTAAATATGCCGGCAGAAGATATTGCCATCATTGTTTCGGCGATCGGCAATCACGATGAGGGGACAGGCGTAGCGGTTAATGCGGTTTCGGCTGCATTGATCTTAGCAGATAAATCGGATGTGCGCCGTAGTCGGGTTCGGAATACGGATACAACGAGTTTTGACATCCACGACCGAGTCAATTATTCTGTTGAAAAATCTGTTTTAACGATTAATGACTTACATACGGAGATTTTATTGGAGTTGGATGTTGATACCCGATACAGTTCTGTGATGGATTATTTCGAGATTTTTTTGAAACGTATGGTCATGTGTCGAAAAGCCGCAGCTGCATTAGGGCTGGATTTTAAGTTGACAATAAACGGGCAGCAATTGATGTAGGAGGAAACCGTTTATGATTTATCTGGTAGAAGATGATAACAGCATCCGCGAACTTGTTGTTTATACGCTCAACAATATGGATATGCCTACGCAGGGGTTTTCTAAACCGTCTGAGTTCTGGCGCGCGATGGAAGAGCAACTGCCAACAATGATCTTATTGGATGTGATGTTGCCGGAAGAGGATGGCTTGCACATTTTGAAAAAATTGCGCAGTATGCCGGATACCAAAAAAATGCCGATTATGATGTTGACTGCCAAAACCAGTGAATACGACAAAGTGGTTGGTTTGGATTTGGGCGCCGATGATTATGTGGCAAAGCCTTTTGGCATGATGGAACTTGTTGCGCGGATTAAAGCGCTGATTCGACGGGCGGAGCCGGAAGAAAAAGGAATCGAGTTTTCTATTGGCGATCTGTATGTCAGCCCGTCCCGGCATATTGTAAAGGTTGCAGGAGAGAATGTGATGCTTACGCTCAAAGAGTTTGAGATGCTTTGTCTTCTGTTAGAAAATAAAGGGATTGTTTTAACACGTGGTCAGTTATTGGATAAAGTTTGGGGATATTCTTTTGATGGGGAGAATCGCACGGTGGACGTTCATGTCCGTACTCTTCGCCAGAAGTTAGGTTCTGCCGGAGAATTGATACAAACCGTACGCGGCGTTGGATATAAAATAGGGGACACTCCGAATGAATAGGCGGATCTTTAAAAGTATTGTTTGTGTTGCGCTGGTTGCTTTATTATGTGCCGTTGTTTTGGTCGCCGCGGTATTGTATACCAGTTTTACGCAACAGCGATTTGAGGAATTAAAAACCGAAACGCGGTACATAAAAAGCGCCGTAGAATTATACGGAACCGATTTTTTAGAGCAAGTTCATGATCGATCTGATACGAGGGTGACGCATATTGCGGCAGACGGAACGGTTCTTTATGATTCTAAAGAAGACGCATCCCATTTAGAAAATCATGCAAATCGTGAAGAATTTCGTGAGGCTTTGTCTACCGGGGAGGGAACCAGCCGAAGAAGATCGGATACGCTGTCGGAAGAAACGCTGAATTATGCGGTTCGGTTACAGGATGGAACGGTACTGCGTGTTTCGGGCTTGCAAGATTCAGTGTGGTATTTATTGGCTTCGATGTCCGTGCCTGTGTTATTGATTGTTGTGGGGGCGGTCTTGCTTTCTTTATTGTTAGCGTCCAGATTGTCTAAAAAAATTATGCAGCCTATTAACAATATTGATTTGGAGCATCCTAATCAAAAGGTCGTTTATGAAGAATTGCGACCGTTGGTCGCTCGTATTGAGGCGCAGAACGATCAAATTAAGCGTCAGATGGAGCGGTTGGAGCTGGAACATCAAAGCCAGGATAAAATGCGGCGTGAGTTTACGGCAAACGTATCTCATGAGTTAAAAACACCGTTGACTTCTATTTCCGGATTTGCGGAAATTATCAAAAATGGACTGGTCAAACAAGAAAATGTTCGGCGTTTTGCTGGTAATATTTATGATGAGGCGCAGCGTTTGATTGTGTTGGTAGGGGATATTATCAAACTTTCTCAGTTAGACGAAAATGAGATTGCGGCGTCCAAAGAGCCGATTGATTTGTACGATGCGGCCTCCGCTGTATTGGATCACTTAAAGTCTGCTGCACAAAAAGCAGAGGTTTCGCTACAATTAAAGGGCGAACATACGCTGATTTTGGGTGTAGAACAGATTGTAGATGAGATTATTTATAATTTGTGTGATAATGCCATTAAATATAATCGTCCCGGCGGGAATGTTACCGTATCGGTTTGCGCGTGTGATTCCGGTGCAAAGATCAGCGTTTCCGATACCGGAATTGGAATTGCCCAAGAAGAAGTAGATCGTATTTTTGAACGTTTTTACCGGGTAAATAAAAGCCACTCCAAAGAAGTCGGAGGTACCGGGTTGGGTCTTTCTATTGTCAAACACGGGGCGGCTTATCACCGTGCGTCCATCGAGGTAAAAAGTGAGTTGGGACAGGGAACAACCATTTCTGTTACTTTTCCGGAATAAGTGGATAAAAGATAAAAGCAGGGGATTTTCCCCTGCTTTATTTTTTTTAGACTCTTTTTATCCTAATACCTCTTTTGCGATATCGGCGGATTGTTTGGCATCTTTTGCATAATAGTCTGCGCCCATGGTTTTTGCAAAGTCTTGGGTCAGAACCGCTCCGCCAACCATGATTTTGCAGTCTGCTCCGGCATCTCTCAACGCGCGGATCGTCGCTTCCATATTGACGACGGTCGTCGTCATCAACGCACTCAGACCGACCAGGTGTACGTGGTTGTCTATCGTTTGCCGGACAACCGTATCGATCGGGACGTCTTTGCCCAAATCAATTACGTCATATCCGTAGTTTTCAAGAATTACTTTGACGATGTTCTTCCCGATATCGTGAATATCGCCTTTTACCGTGGCTAACACGATTTTTCCTTTGGAAACGGTTTGCTGATCGTTGTTTTTAGCCAAATATTTTTTGATAACGTCAAATCCAGCCTGTGCCGCGGTCGCGGACTGAATCAATTGCGGCAAGAAAATGACATTGGTTTCAAAGTCCTGTCCGACTTTATCCAAACTGGGGATCAGAATTTGGTCTACAATATCCATCGGAGCCATGGTTTGCATCAATTTTTCCGTTTGTGCGGCGGCTTCTTCTTTTAACCCCGTTCGGACGGCCAAGTCCAGCGTCATTTCCGTTTTTTGTGCAGGTTCTTTTGTTACTGCCACAGCAGCCTGATTGTATTTTTGAATATACTTTGCTGCTCCGATGTCGTGATTGTATAGTACATTAAATGCATCAATAGCTTCGGTCATGGCGGTAATATTGGGGTTGATGATCGGCAGATCCAGCCCATGAGCCAGCGCTAACGTTAAAAAGGTTTTGTTGATCAGCTCACGTTCAGGCAGCCCGAACGAGATATTTGATACGCCTAAAACCGTCTTAACGCCTAATTTTTGTTTGACTAACTGCATGGCCTTTAGCGTTTCAACTACTTCGGCCTGTTGGACAGATGCCGTCAATGTCAGGCAGTCGATATAGATATCTTCACGCGGAATGCCGTATTCTTCCGTTTTTTTTACGATTCGCTCGGCAATTTGATACCGTGATTGCGCATCGGACGGAATTCCGTTTTGATCCAATGTCAATCCGATAACAGCCGCACCGTACTTTTTTACAAGGGGTAAAATGGAGTCTAAAACTTCCTGTTCGCCGTTTACCGAGTTTACAATCGGTTTTCCGTTGTAAATACGCAATGCCGCTTCTAAAACTTCAACTGAAGAGGAATCGATTTGCAACGGGACGTCCGTAATGCTCTGCAATTGTTCGATAACAGTGACCATCAAATCTTTTTCGTCGGTTCCCGGAAGCCCGACATTAACGTCTAAGATATCTGCACCGGCCCGGGTCTGTTCGATGCCCTGTGATAAAATATATCCGATATTTCTGTTTTGCAACGCTTGTTTAAACAATTTTTTTCCGGTTGGGTTAATTCGTTCGCCTACAATGCATACACGGTTTACCTGCAGTGCATCGGTGGCTCCAGTCAAAACACTTTGGTGAATCGGTTTCCGTTTTATCGGGCAAAGCGACCCGTATCGGGTACTTAATTTTTGGATATACTCGGGCGTCGTCCCACAGCATCCGCCGATAATGCCGGCTCCGGCTTGAATATGCGGGGCGAGGGCATCGCAGAATTGCTGTGCATCAATGTCATACTCGTTGGTTTTTAAGTTGGGCAGACCGGCATTGGCTTTGACCAGAATCGGCAGATTGGTGCAGGTTGCGAGTTGCTGCACCAGCGGAAGCATTTCCGTGGGCCCCAACGAACAGTTAAATCCGATTACATCAGCCCCCAGTCCTTCTAAAACCGCTGCCATCGCCGGAACACTAACGCCGGCAAATGTTCTTTGATTGGCTTCAAAAGTCATGGAGCAAAAAATCGGCAGATTTGCGTTTTCTTTGGCCGCAAGAATACCGGCTTTCATTTCCAGTAAGTCTGCAATGGTTTCAAAGAAAATCAGGTCTACGTCATTTTTTACGCCGCATTCAATCATCTGCTTGTATATCTGATAGGCTTCTTCAAAAGCAAGATCCCCGTTCGGGCGCAGCATTTTCCCAATCGGACCGATATCTAATGCGATTTTGGTATCCGTGCCTGCGGCTGCCTTTTTTGCATTTTGAACAGCGGCTGTAATGAGTTGTTCTACGGTGTATGGACTGGAGCCGACCTTATAGGCATTGGCGCCAAAGGTATTTGTCGAAATGATTTGACAACCGGCCTCAATATATTGTCGGTGAATGTCGATAACGATTTCGGGGTTGGTGATATTGACCTCTTCCGGAAGTTGGTTTTGGGTAACGCCGGCCTTTTGCAGCATGGTTCCCATTGCTCCGTCCAGAATAATCATTTTGGTAAAGTCTAACATTGTTTTCCACTCTTTCTAAACTGGCAACGTTCTCGGTTTGCGCAGTAGTCACATTTGTTGCTTCGCGGGTCCTTCCGGGCATCCGTTACACCGATAATAGCTGTAACTGATTTTGTTGGGGTTAAAATCAAACTATCGGTCACTGTTAGTCCGATGGCCTGCTGTGTTTGTAAAACTTGTATAATCTGTTTTTGCGGAGTAAGCGGTAAATCTCCATATCCCGGGCTAAAGCGCCAGGTTGTGTTCTTTCCATTCTTAGCGCATTCTTGCTGGATTTGCTCGTCTGCAAGATCCGCCACTTGTTCGATCGCAACGCCAAACGCGCTGTTGCAGATCACACCTTCGTCCGGTGCCGTTGCCATTTTTTTTCGGATCATTCTATCTGCTTGTATTCCGATGGTCACCGCTAATAAATAAATTTCATTGCAGTGGAGCAAGTGTTCGCGGATCGAGTTTCCGGTCAATAGAATGGGGGTTTGTTCAATTTGAACGCCGTCGTCTGTATGGCAAATTGCAAATTTTCGATAAATATACTGTGGCTGAACCGTTTGCAGGACTTCATCGATACATTGGTCGATCAGTTGATCCAGTGCTGGCGGAATCACGGTTCCGCGATATCCCAGATATCGCAACACCTCAGGTTTTGACAGGTTTTTTAAAGATAAATTCATTGTATAGGTTCCTCGTTGGATGTTTGCAGAATGTTTTTGATGTTCTGATAGATTTGAGTTGCAACTTCGATATTGTTCATCGTGTATAAATGGATCCCGCGAACGCCGTTTGCAATCAGGTCAATAATTTGTTCGGTTGCATAGGCAATACCTGCATCTTTCAATGCTTCCGGTGCATCTTGATAGCGGTTGAAAATAACCGAAAATTTATGCGGGATACTGGCTCCGCACATCGAAACTGTCCGCTCAATTTGATTTTTGTTGATAATCGGCATAATACCGGCATCGACCGGGACAACAATGTTTTTTTGTTGCAGCTTGTCACGGAACCGATAAAAGGCGTCATTATCAAAAAACAACTGTGAAATTAGATGATCGACTCCGGAATCAATTTTTATTTTTAAATGGTCAATATCTTCGTCGATCGTACTACTTTCGCAATGCCCTTCCGGGTAGCAGGCACCCGATACATGGAAGGACGGATCGTACTCTTTAATAAAGCGAGCCAAATCGCTGGCGTGTGTAAAATCATTGCATGGCTGCACGTCCGGGTTTAAGTCTCCGCGCAAGGCCAAGATGTTTTGGATTTGTTTGGATTTCAAAAAATCCATCATCTGCATTACATCTTGTTTGGTGGAAGAAATACAGGTCAAATGCGGCAACGGTTCAATATTGTATTCAGATTTGATCAGCGCGCAGATCTCTCCGGTTTTGCTTTTTTGTGCAGTTGTTCCGCCTGCTCCGTAAGTTACGCTGATAAAGTCTGACGGAATCTGATTTACACCGGCCAGTGTTTTGTAGATCGTGTCAACGGAACTGGTCTTTTTGGGTGGAAATACCTCCAATGAAAAAGAAATTTTTTTATTTTCAAAGATTTGTGAAATATACATATCAATCGTCCTTTTTCTAAATTATAACGTAAATATTTTTAGT
>WHHJ01000020.1 GCA_014872655.1 Clostridia bacterium | reverse complement strand
TGGTAATCGCGTTGAAAAGTGTACTTTTCCCCACGTTTGGTAATCCGACAATTCCCAGTTTCATGAAAGGCTCTCTCCCATTTGTGTTTTTATTAACATACTTATCCCTATTATACTACACTTGTGTCCGAAAATCAAGCAAAAAAGAAGGAAAAACGATTCCCCTCTTGACAAATTCAAAAATTTGCTATATAATTAGAAAGAATTGAAAGAATAAGAGAAGTCTTTTATTTTTTCAGTAAGGTTTTATACCGCCTTGAAAATACGCTCGCGTATTTTCCGAATGTCCGAAAGGAGGTGCACGTAATGGTTTTGAATCAGTATGAAACGATTTTTGTTCTGAGCACAAAGACACTTGACGATGCGGCGCTTGAGGCGACGACCGAAAAGTTTAAACAGCTCATTACAGAAAACGGCGGCACAGTGGAGAGTGTTGATGTCTGGGGCAAGAGAAGACTTGCATACCCGATCAACTACGAAACGGAAGGCTACTATGTTTTGGTGAACTTCCAATCTTCCGCAGAGTTGCCTGCTGAGCTGAATCGTGTATATCATATCACGACAGGCCTGTTGCGTTCTATTATTGTAAAAAAATAAAGAATGTGTATTTTAGATAGGAGTCCGAAAAATGAATATCAATAAAGTTTTTTTGATGGGGCGTTTAACCGCGGATCCAGAATTGAAAACCAGTCCGACGGGCGTGTCGGTCATTCGTTTTACGATAGCGATCAGCCGGCGGATTAAAAGAGATGAAACGGACTTTATCGATTGTGTTGCATTCCGTCAAACTGCGGAGTTTATTTCGAAGTATTTCAGAAAAGGCTCTGCCATTATTGCGTTTGGTTCCATTCAGGTTGATAACTGGACCGATAAAGACGGAAAACGGCAGCGTTCCACAAAAGTTGTTGTGGAAGAAGTGCAATTCGGAGAGAAGCGTGGCGGAGAGGGTTCCTCATCTTCAGTGATGCCGGAAGAGCGCAGGAATGAGCCTGTAGCCTTTTCAAATGCGTCGACGAGTGATGCGTTTGAGGATATCAAAGATGTCGAGGACGAAGATCTGCCGTTTTAATAGTTCCCGGGTTGCCTGGTAATTCCCCGGATTTCCGGGTAAGAAAGGAGATTTTTTGACATGGAAGAAAAGACTGTTGAAACGGTTGAAAAGGTTGAACGTGAAGAAAGAACCGAAAGACCTGAAAGACCGGAAAGAGCAGAAAGAACGGATGGATACAGAAGAAGACCGAAGAAAAAGGTTTGTCAGTTCTGTGCCGATAAATCCGCAGTGATAGATTATAAAGATGCCGCAAAATTGCGTAAGTTTTTGAGCGAGAGAGGTAAGATTTTGCCCCGCCGCGTAACTTGTACTTGTGCAATGCATCAAAGAGAGTTAACGCTTGCGATTAAACGTGCAAGACAGATTGCCATTTTACCGTACGTTAGTGAATAATCAAAAAGACCATGTGTTAAGCATGGTCTTTTTTACATGGATGTGTTTATCCCCTCCAGAAACGGATAAAATATATTTTAACAAAAGAGGCAGGAGGTTGTATTGTGAGAGTAGGAATCGGATATGATGTTCATCGGTTTGCGGAGGGGCGCAAATTGATTTTGGGCGGGGTAGAAATTCCCTACGAGAAAGGCCTTGACGGGCATTCTGATGCAGATGTTTTAACGCATGCCATTATTGATGCTTTATTAGGGGCTTCCGGAAATCGAGATATCGGAACTTTGTTTCCGGATACAGATGATACGTATCAGAATATTTCTTCGATTGAGTTATTACGGCGAGTTTTTATGGTGATGAAAACCGAAGGATATTCGATTGTAAATATAGACAGTGTGGTTATTTGTGAACAACCTAAGGTGATGCCTTATGCGGAGCAAATGAAGGCTTGTTTGGCAGAGGCTTTGGAAATTCATCCTTCGGCAATTAACATTAAAGCAAAGACGGAGGAAGGGCTTGGTTTTACCGGACGTGGAGAAGGTATGAAAGCCGAGGCGGTTTGTCTGTTGGATGGCGGAGCCCTTCCCGGGAATTATGCATAATCATTAGCTGTAAAAAAAAGAGAACCGATATCGGTTCTCTTTTTTTTATTCATCTTCCTCGTCGCCGGCTTCACGTCCGCAGCATTTTTTATATTTCTTTCCGCTGCCACATGGACACGGATCGTTTCTTCCTACTTTTTGATCTGCACGTTTTACATAGGGACGTGCTTTTTCTGTTGTTGCTGCGCGGCTTTCAGCGGTTCCTTCCGATGCAATTTTCGCAACGGCAGAGCGTTTAATGTCCTGTTGTTTGTTGACGATTCGAACCCGCAAAACGTTCATAACCGTTTCAGATTTAATCGTCTCGATCATTTCATCAAACATTTCGGCGCTTTCAAACTTGTATTCCACAATCGGGTCGCGGTTGCTGTAGGATCTGAGTGAAACGCCCTGACGTAATTCGTCCATCGCGTCAATATGATCCATCCAGTGCGTGTCTACGCTGCGCAATAACAAAATGCGTTCCAGCTCCCGCATTTTTTCCGGCGTATTTGCCTGTTCGCTCATTTCATAGGCTGCCTGTACTTTTTCCAACAGCAGTTCTTCCACTTGTTTTTGCGTGAGTTTTTTCAGTTCTTCCTCCGACATTTGCTCCAGTTCCGGAACAAGCAGCTGGCCGGGAAATTCTTCTTTAAACCCTTGCAGGTTCCAGGTTTGAGGATCTTCGCTGTTCAAGAATCGAGTACAAGCGTTTTCAACAACGCTTTCGGCCATTTTAGAAATATAATCTTTAAGATCTTTGCCGTCCAAGACCATTTGTCTTTGGCTGTAGATTAACTGGCGTTGCTGGTTGATAACGTCGTCATATTCCAGTGTTCTTTTTCTTCTGGCAAAGTTGTTGCTTTCTACTTTTTTCTGTGCGTTTTCAATCGTGCTTGTTAATATTTTGGCCTCGATTGGCTGATCTTCCGGCATTTTAAAGGCGTTAGAAATCGCATCAATGCGGTCTCCGCCAAATAAGCGCATCAGGTCATCTTCCAGCGAAATGTAAAAACAACTTTCTCCAATATCGCCTTGTCGTCCGGCACGGCCGCGCAACTGGTTGTCGATACGGCGGCTTTCATGCCGCTCGGTACCCAGAATACAAAGGCCGCCGGCTTGTTTGACTTCTTCGGCTTCCTGGGTTGTTTCTTCCTTGAATTTTTGATACAACTCCTGATACCGAGCTTTGGCTGTTTGAATTTTTTCATCATCGCTTTCCACAAAGCTGGTTGCCCATACAATATCGTCATGGTCAAAGCCTTCTTTTTCCATTTGCTGCTTTGCCATATACTCTGCATTACCGCCAAGCAGAATATCCGTTCCACGGCCGGCCATGTTGGTTGCAATGGTGACCGCGCCTTTCTTACCGGCTTGTGCGATGATCGCGGCTTCTTTTTCGTGGAATTTTGCATTTAAAACTTTATGCGGAATATTTTCCTTTTTCAGCATTCTGCTGAGAGTTTCGGATTTTTCAATGGTGATCGTACCTACCAAAACCGGCTGCCCAACCTGTTGAGCTTGCTTAATCCGTTCAATAACCGCTTCGAATTTGCCGTGTTCGGTTTTAAAGATTTTATCGTTATAATCTTTTCGAATCATGGGCTTGTTGGTCGGAATCTCAACAACGTCCATGTTATAGATTTCTTTAAATTCTTCTTCTTCCGTCAGTGCTGTTCCGGTCATACCGGACAATTTATCATAGATTCGGAATAGATTTTGGAATGTAATCGTCGCCAGGGTTTTAGATTCATTTTCGATTTTAACGTTTTCTTTTGCTTCAATGGCCTGATGCAGTCCGTTGGAGTAGCGTCTGCCAAACATCAGACGGCCTGTGAATTCGTCAACGATAATAACTTCACCGTCTTTTACCACGTAGTCTACGTCTCGATGCATGGTCCCGTGAGCTTTCAGCGCCTGATTGATATAGTGCTGTAACTCTACGTTTTCAATATCGGCCAGATTTTCAACCCCAAAGGCGCGCTGTGTTTTTTCTACACCTTTTGCGGTTAAAACTGCATTTTTATTTTTTTCATCGACGATATAATCTTCTTCGGCATCTTCATAAGTCTCTTTGGTATCCATTTCTTTGATTACAAGAGGCTTTAGATATTTTACAAAATTGTCTGCCTTGATATACATTTCGTCCGATTCATCCCCATGGCCGGAGATGATTAACGGGGTTCTGGCTTCATCAATTAAAATCGAGTCTACTTCGTCGACGATGGCAAAGTAATGCCCGCGTTGAACCATATCTTTTTTATATAAAACCATGTTGTCGCGCAGATAGTCAAAACCAAACTCGTTGTTGGTTCCGTATGTGATATCTGCAGCATACGCTTTTTTACGCTCTGCGTTGGGAATATCATGTACAATCAAGCCAACAGACAGCCCTAAGAACTTATGGATTTTTCCCATCCATTCACTGTCACGTTGCGCCAGATAGTCGTTGACCGTGACCACATGAACGCCTTTCCCCGTCAGTGCATTCAAATAAGACGGAAGCGTAGCAACAAGCGTTTTTCCTTCTCCTGTTTTCATTTCCGCAATACGGCCCTGGTGCAGAATAATACCGCCAACCAACTGGCATTCGAAATGCCGCATGCCCAGCACACGGTCAGAAGCTTCCCGAACGGTTGCAAAAGCTTCGGGCAAAATATCGTCCAATGTTTCGCCTTCGGCCAAACGCTTTTTGAATTCGGGCGTTTTTGCTTTTAACTGTTCATCTGTCAGCTTTTTATACTCTTCTTCCAGTGCGACAATTTTTTGTAAAACCGGTGTGATTTTTTTCAGTTCTCTGGAGCTGTGCGTCCCGAAAACTTTTTCAAACAATCCCATGTATGGTTCCTCCGTATATTTGAAAATGAAAGCCAATTTTTTTCAACCTCTACATTATATCATAATTACTATAAAAAATCCATACCCTTTTTTAAATTATCTATTGAAAAAAATGTCTTTTTATTGTAAAATAAAGGAAAAGGGGTTGATGCGGATGGTTTCAGTTGTTCGAAGTATCGGGCTTTGGGGAATTGACGGATTTTTAATTGATGTCGAAACAGATATTCATAAATCAGATCAGTTTTCGGTCCATATTGTCGGGCTGCCGGACGCATCGGTGCGCGAAGCGGCAGAACGAATCAAAGCCGCATTGTTGAATGCCGGATTTCGGTTGTATCATGCTTCTGTTGTCATCAATCTCGCTCCGGCAGATGTGCGAAAAGAAGGCTCTGTCTATGATTTGGCCATGGTTTTGGGCATGTTGAGCGCTTCCGGTCAAATTCAAACTCCGCCAAGAGAAGCCGCTTTTTTGGGCGAAGTTTCTCTTTCCGGTACGATTCGCGGCAGTAACGGTATTTTTGCCTCCGCTTTAGCCGCTAAGCAGTTGGGTTTTCAACAGATTTATGTTCCGCAGGAGAATGTCTCAGAGGCCGCTACCGTTGATGGGATTGAAGTATTCGGAGTAGAAAGTTTACGTCAGTTGACGGATCACTTGTCCGGGCAAGAGCCTATCAAAGCCGCACCAAAGCCTGATTTTTCTCATTCGATCCGGGAAGATGTTCCGGATGTGGATTTCTCGCAGATTATCGGACAGCAAAGCGCGCGGCGTGCGTGTGAGATTGCTGCGGCGGGAGGACATAACATGCTTTTCATCGGCCCTCCGGGAGCAGGAAAAAGTATGCTGGCTAAAGCGTTGCCGACCATTCTTCCGGATTTGTCTGTTGAAGAAAAAATCGAGAGCAGTAAGATCTATTCGGTTTGCGGAAAACTAACTGCAGCGCATCCGCTGGTAACGCATCGACCGTTTATGAAAACCAATCAAAGCGTCTCGGTTGCCGCGTTGACCGGAGGCGGCGTTATCCCTAAGCCGGGCTTAATTTCTTTGGCGCATAACGGAGTTTTGTTTTTAGACGAAATTGCAGAATTTTCTCCGCGGGTGCTGGATAGTTTGCGGCAGCCGTTAGAGGATCGTTGTGTTACCGTCAGTCGTGTGAAAGGGTCTGTGACGTATCCGGCGTCTTTTATGTTGGTTTGTGCGATGAATCCTTGTCCGTGCGGCAGGTTTGGACATCCGACGCAGAAATGTACTTGTACTAAAACACAAATTGATAAATATCGAGGTCGTATTTCTGGCCCGCTGTTGGACCGGATAGACATTCAAGCCGAATTGCCTGCTGTATCTGTTGGAGAACTGAATACTTTTCAAAAAGCAGAAAGCAGTGCGGAAATCAAACTTCGCGTCAACCGTGCCCGGCTGCGGCAGCAGCAGCGGTTTGCAGGAACAAAAACGACGTGCAACGCAAATATGACCGCGGCCCAGGTACAGCAGATAAAAGGGGAAATGTCTTCGGAAGCTTATGAGCGGTTACTTCAGGTTTTCGAAAAGTTGTCTTTGTCTATGCGGGCGCATGATAAAATTATTAAGTTGGCCCGTACCATTGCCGACTTGGCCGACCGGGAAACGATAGAAGCTCCGGATATTTCCGAAGCCGTATTTTTCAGAAGTTTAGATAAAAAGTACTGGCATTAGGCCGGGCACATTCCGTTTATGACCGCAATACGCGCCGGAGAATGTCGCTTCCAAGCAGAAGACGGAGAGGAGCGGGCCGGACATGTAGACGGCGGCCTGTTAGTGGTTGCAGACACCGAAACTACGGTGTTGACGGGTCATTTTGATTGGGATTTAGATTCTTAAGACGAGCTTAACCCTGTTTTAATAAAAGAAAAAGAGCGAGTTTTACTCGCTCTTTTTCTTTTGTATTTTGTGATTTTTCCGCAGTTTTTGTCTGGATTTGTTATTTTGTGATGCTTTGCTTTCCGCCCATATAGGGTTGCAACGCGGTTGGAATGTGGATAGAACCGTCTTTTTGCAGATTGTTTTCTAAAAAGGCAATCAACATTCTCGGCGGAGCGACCACGGTATTGTTTAGTGTGTGCGCCAAATATTTTTCGCCGTTTTCGCCAACAACACGGATTTTTAGACGTCTTGCCTGCGCATCTCCGAGGTTGGAACAGCTCCCCACTTCAAAATATTTTTTCTGGCGCGGGGACCAAGCTTCAACGTCTAGGGATTTCACTTTCAGGTCGGCAAGATCTCCAGAGCAGCATTCCAGCGTGCGGACGGGAATGTCTAAAGAGCGGAACAGGTCTACGGTGTTTTTCCATAGTTTGTCAAACCACATCATACTATCTTCCGGCTTACAAATCACAATCATCTCTTGTTTTTCAAACTGATGAATCCGATATACGCCGCGTTCTTCAATGCCGTGCGCGCCTTTTTCTTTTCTAAAACAGGGAGAATAACTGGTCAATGTCTGCGGCAGTTTTTCTTCCGGTAAAATGGTATCGATAAATTTTCCGATCATGGAGTGTTCGCTGGTACCCACCAGATAAAGGTCTTCGCCTTCTATTTTATACATCATCGATTCCATTTCGGCAAAACTCATAACGCCCGTTACCACATCGCTTCGAATCATAAACGGTGGAACGCAGTACGTAAAGCCGCGATCAATCATAAAATCTCTGGCATAAGTAATAACGGCGGAATGTAGCCGGGCAATGTCGCCCATCAGATAATAAAACCCGTTTCCGGCTACTTTTCGAGCACTGTCAAGGTCTATGCCGTTAAAGTTCTCCATAATTTCCGTATGATACGGAATATCAAAATCCGGCACGACCGGTTCGCCAAAACGCTCGATCTCCACATTTTCGCTGTCGTCTTTTCCGATCGGAACAGATTTGTCAATAATTTGCGGAATCACCATCATGATTTTTTTGATTTCCTCTTGCAGCTGCCGTTCTTTTTGTGTCAACTGCTCAATTTGATCTCCGCTTTTTGCGATTTCTGCTTTGATTTGTTCGGCCTGTTCTTTTTCTCCTTTTGCCAGCAGTCCGCCAATTTGTTTGGATGCTTTATTGCGTTCTGCGCGCAGTGCTTCTACCTGCGCTTTTGTTGCGCGGTTTTCTTCGTCCAGACGAATCACTTTATCCACTAATTCCAGTTTTTGGTCCTGGAATTTATTTTTGATGTTTTGCTTTACAACTTCCGGATTTTCTCTTAAAAATTTAATATCAATCATGGTCGTTCGCGTTCCCTTCGTCCTTTAACTTTTCGATTAGATTTTCAAAATCGTCTTTGCTGTAGTATTCAATTAAAATAGTTCCTTTTTCTTTGCCTTTTGCTGACTTTTCCGATTTAATCCGGAATTTTCTCCCCCAGCTCTTGGATAGATCTTCGCATAACGAGGCATAATAAATGGCGTTTTTGTCTTCGGTTTTTTGTTTTTTACCCGGTTTCTTTTTAGCCATATTTTCAACGTCTCGAACCGTCAGCCCTTTTTGAACAATTTGTTCAACCAATTTAATAAACGTCTGCGGCTCATACAGTTCCTGCAGCGGTAATAATGCGCGGGCGTGCCCGGAGGACAACTGTCCTTCCAGTACAAGGTCTAAAACTTTTTCAGGTAAGGCTAAAATACGCATTGCATTGGCAATAACCGGTCTGGATTTTCCGACCCGTTTTGCCACTTCTTCTTGTGTCAATGAAAATTCTTCGATCAATACGCGATAACCCTTTGCTTCTTCTACAATGTTCAAGTCTTCGCGTTGCAGGTTTTCGATCAACCCGATCTCCAGCGTTGTTTTGTCGTCTAATTCTTTTACGATAACGGGAACTTCTCTTAATCCTGCTAAGCGGGCTGCCCGCCAACGCCTTTCTCCGGATACAATTTGATACTGTCCGTTTTGCAAGGGTCTTGCAATGATAGGTTGCAGCATCCCATTTTGTGCAATCGAAGAAGCTAACTCGTCGAGCGCGTCTTTTTCAAATGTTTTTCGGGGCTGCGCTTTGTTCGGCTCTACCTGAGTGATTGGAACTTGAATCAACTCTTTTTGGCTTTCTTCAAAATCTGTTTCATTTTCTTCAAATAGGCTATTCAGCCCTTTTCCCAAACCTTTGGCCAAGAGGCTTACCTCCTTTGTTTCTTGTGGTTTTTAATCATTTCATCTGCCAATGCATAGTATGCGGCCGTTCCTTTTGCGCCCCGGTCATAATAGTTGATTGGTTTTCCGTGGCTCGGGGCTTCTGAGATTCGAACATTCCGAGGAATCACCGTTTTAAAGGTTTTGTCTGCAAAATATTTTTTCACTTCTGCAAGAACTTGTCCTGTCAGGTTCAATCGTCCGTCGTACATGGTAACCAGTACGCCTTCAATTGTAAGATCCGGATTATACAGTTTTTTAACTTGCTTAATCGTGTTTGTCAGTTGGGATAACCCTTCCAGTGCGTAAAATTCACATTGAATTGGAATAAGTACAGAATCTGCGGCAGAAAGCGCATTCAATGTGACGAGCCCTAAAGAGGGCGGACAATCAATAAAGATGTAGTCGAAGCGTTCTTTTTGTGTTTCGATGGCTGCTCTTAATTTTTGTGTTCGGTTTTTTTGCTCCGAAAGTTCCAGTTCCGCTCCGGCCAAATCCATAGTAGACGGAACGATCCACAAATTTTTGTAGACGGTGTTTTGTATGATTTGTTCTGCGTTAGGGGATTCGTCTGTAAGCAGATTGTAAGCAGAAAACTCCAGGTGCCTTTTGGATATTCCGCACCCGCTTGTCGCGTTGCCTTGTGCGTCCAGATCGACAAGTAGAACTTTTTTTCCTTTTTCCGCCAAGCAAGAGGCAAGATTGACTACGGTTGTTGTCTTCCCGACGCCGCCTTTTTGGTTTGCCACTGCAATAATTTTGGACATGGTCATTTTTCCCTTCGAATCAGAACTTTATTCTTAAAAACATTATATCATCTTTTATGATAGAAAGCAATAGTGTTTTTGTACAAATGTTTCACGTGAAACATACTTGATTCGTAGGGTAGCACCTCAGGCTTGTCCCGCATATGTTGTAATAGGCTTATCGGCTTTTCCTGAAGAGGCTTACATAGAACATGGGGGATTTATATGGAAATTGTCGCGGAAGTCGTTTTTGCCGTATTTGCATTGCTGGGTGTGTTTTTTCTGACAGAATTAGTTGGGCGGCTTCTTGAAAAGTCGGCTCTCAAAGAACGGTCTTCCATTTGCCAAGGCGTGCAAAAGTGTGTTGTGCATGTTTGGCCTGGAGAAGATGCGGATTATGTGGAAAGCATTTTGCGTAGACTGTCTTCTATTCATCAGCGTAAAAATACTTGCTGTTTTCAATTTGTGTTGGAATGTGACACGTCAAGTGACGAAGTGTTGCGTATCTGTAAGATGTATGCTCAGCATCATCCTGAAATGTCCGTTGTAGGGCGGGAGCGGGAATAAGCGACAGACACCCGAATGTTTCACGTGAAACATTCGGGTGTCTCATTGTGTTGTCTTAAAAATGCGACAATAGAATTTTTTAAACCTCTTGACAATTTGTAAAAAACAGGGTATCCTATAAAATAAGAAGTGCAAAGGTGTTTCTTCGGAGGATGATAAGAATGGAGACAGCTGTTTTTTTAGCGCTGCTGATTTTATATGTTACGATTATTTGTGCGGCCGGTCTTTTAGGGGAGCGGCGCAATGCGGGCAATAACGTCGTTTCCTCCTTTTTTTTATCTGGACGACGCCTGACTCCGTTAGCAAATTCTCTGTCTGCTTGTGTTTCGGATTTTTCAGGGTTTGTATTGTTGGTTTTGCCTGCAATTGCGTTTTCATCGGTCAGTGGAATCAAAAATGCTATTTTTTTAAGCGTTGCGGTTGCCGTAGGCGGCTTTTTAAGTTGGATTTTTTTGTCTCGGAGATTGCGCGTCTATGCCGAGGTTGCAGGGGCTTTGACCATTCCTGAATATTTGGAAGTTCGGTTCAAGAGTGCCAGCGGTGTGGTTCGTGTGGTTAGTGCCGGGGTGGGCATTGTATTCTCTTTGTTGATGGCTGTTTTTCTTGTTTCGTTCAGTTCTTCGCTTTGTACGGCGTTGTTTGGGTTTTCCAGGCCTCTTTCTGTTGCGGTCTGTTTACTTTGTGTTGTAATATATTTGCTTTTCGGTGGCTTTACTTCCGTGGTCGTTTCCGGGGTTGTTCAGTCTGTTTTAGTCGTTATGGTTTTAGTGGCGGCTGTTGTTTTGACTTATCTTGTATCCGGGCAGACACAGGTTTCCATTGTACATTCAAACTTGTTGCAGGGGCTTCATTTATTCCCTAAAACGCTAACCGATGATTTTTATCAACTTTCGGTTCCATCTGCTTTAACTTGCTTAAGCGCAGGGTTATGTTGTTTTGGTATGCCGCAAGTTTTAACTCACTATATGGCAGCTCGGCATCGGAAAAAGATGCGCCGTTCTTCTTATGCTTGTTTAATTTGGACGATTATTTGCTGTGGTTGCGCGGTGTTATTAGGGGCGTTTTCCTATCCTCTTGTAGGGAGTTCCGGACGATCTGCCGCTTTATTTCAAGGTATATTTATTATTGAAAATGAGTATATACGAGGGCTGCTGTTTTTTGTTTTACTTGTTTGTTTGCTTTCGGCTGCTGGGGCTTATTTGATGTCCGCTGCAACCTTTTCGGCTTATGATATCTATCCAAAAATCCGCACAAAAACTTCTGAAATTGGGATGGTAACCGTCTGTCGGGTCGTTCTGGTTTTATTTGCTGTTGCGGTCGGTATTATGTGTTGGGATTCCAAGACAGCCACTCCGGTTGTGGCGGTTGTGGCAATGGAAGGCTTTGCTGCGGCCTTTGGCCCTGTGATGCTTTTTTCCCTGTACTCCGGTCGAATTACACATAAAGGCGCGGTAGGATCTATTTTAGCGGGTGGAATAGGCGTATTAGCGTGGAAAGCGCTTTTTTATTGGGGTTTAGGCGTACGCACTCTTTCGTTTTATGAATTGGTTCCCGCGTTTGTGCTTTCTTCGGTTGTGTTGTGGGGGATTTCTTTGGTAGACAAGAAAAAAGACCGCAAAGATGTGGCCTTAGAGTTTGATCGTGTTTGTACGATTTTAAAATGTAAAGGACAGTACCGGGTAAAATAATGTATGGTAATGAAAGGGTTCTTGTTCTTTTTTGTGCGAAAAATAATAATATGTAATTTGATAAAACAAAACAGGCTGTCAAGATATGACAGCCTGTTTTGTTTGTAAATTTTAAAGCCTAACGTTTTATATTACGCTAATTTTTCCAAAATTGTTTGGTAATATTTTATCGCGTTTTGCACGCAATTTTGCGGATCTTTCACAATCCATTCAATAATACCTGTATTTAGAATAATTCCGTCTGCTAATGGTGCTAATTGGGCTATCTGGTCGGGGGCGTTTAAATCTGTTTCAACCAGACAAGGGCGTTTGTTTTGCCCTTGTTTTGCCGTTTGAACAACCTGTTGGATTTCTTGGGCAATGGCTTGAATTGTTTTTGGTGAGCTCAAAGACGAGAAACAGTCTAAAAATCCATCCGCACCTTGTGCTATCATGGCAATTCTGGATTTTGACGTAGGCGTGAGCTGACGAATAAAGCAGATCCCATATTTTTTAAAGACAGATTCAAATTCTTCCTTTTCTTCAAACGGAACATCTTTCAAAACGACAGCGTCGGCTTGGACCTGTGCGCATTTTTGTGCAAATGGTTCCGTTCCGTATGAAAATAGTACGTTGGCGTACGTTGTAAAGAAAACGGGAACATTCGTTTCTTCTCGAACCTGTTGCATCATCTCAAAAATGGCGTCAACGGTTGTTTCCGCTTTTAGTGCCAGCACACTTGCTGTTTGGGTGATCGGATTCTCTGCAATGGGGTCAGAAAAAGGAATTTCCAATTCGATTCGAGGCGCTCCGTTTTTAGATAGCTCAACAATCAATTCTTTGGTTGTTGCAAGATCCGGAGCCCCGCATACGAGAAGCGGAATTACTTGAGGGTTTTGTGTTTGATAAGCCTCTTTATTCATAAAGATCCTCCCCTCTGTACCGGGCGATGGCCGCACAGTCTTTGTCGCCTCTGCCCGAAATGTTGATAATGATAATTTGGTCTTTTTTCATGGTCGGAGCCAGTTTTTTTGCGTATGCAACGGCATGTGCGCTTTCAATTGCCGGAATGATGCCCTCTGTTTTACTGAGGTATTCGAAAGCGTCTACCGCTTCGTCATCCGTTACCGCTACATATTCTCCTCGGCCCGTGTCATGCAACCATGCGTGTTCCGGTCCGACACCCGGATAATCCAGTCCGGCAGAAATCGAGTAAACCGGCGCAATTTGACCGTGTTCATCTTGGCAAAAGTAACTTTTCATTCCGTGGAAAATCCCAAGCCGGCCTGTGGTGATCGTAGCAGCCGTTTCAAAGGTGTCTGCGCCTCTTCCTGCTGCTTCACAGCCAATCAGGCGCACGTTTTCATCCGGAATAAAGTGATAAAAGGCGCCGATTGCATTGGATCCGCCTCCGACACAGGCAATGACCGCATCCGGCAGCCGTCCCTCTAATTCTAAAATCTGTTGACGCATTTCTTTAGAGATCACGGCTTGAAAATCTCTGACAATGGTTGGGAACGGGTGAGGGCCCATCACAGAACCCAATACGTAATGGGTATCGTCAATCCGTTTTGTCCATTCCCGCATCGTTTCTGATACCGCATCTTTAAGGGTTGCTGTCCCGGAGGTGACGGCGTGTACTTTTGCGCCCAGCAATTTCATGCGATAAACGTTGAGTGCTTGCCTTTCTGTGTCTTCGCGGCCCATAAAGATTTCACATTCCATCCCCATCAATGCTGCAACGGTTGCTGTTGCTACACCATGTTGTCCGGCGCCTGTTTCTGCAATAACACGGGTTTTGCCCATTTTCTTGGCCAACAGCGTCTGTCCTAAAACATTGTTGATTTTATGCGAACCTGTGTGGTTAAGATCCTCTCTTTTTAAATAAATTTTAGCTCCGCCGAGATCTTCTGTCATTTTTTTTGCATAGTATAGCAAACTGGGTCTTCCTGCATATTCATTGAGCAGGGTTTGAAGTTCTTTTTGAAAAGCGGCATCGTTTTTGTATTGGTTATATGCAGCTTCCAATTCGTTTATGGCATTCATAAGAATTTCGGGAACATACTGCCCTCCATGGATGCCGAATCGCCCCTTTGACATGTTTTTTCACGCCTTTCAATTATTTAATTTATACAATGATGAAGGTTTTGCACGTGCAACAGATAAAAAAATCCTTGACTGTTTTTATACAGTCAAGGACGAATATCTTTCAAAAATTCGCGGTGCCACCTTGATTTACGAATTGCTTCGTACACTCTTCCAGATACCATCATATCTGCGGCAATTAACGCATGCCTCACGTCACGGAATACTCAAATCAAATAACGTCTGATCCTTTGACCGTGCCCTCAGTGGTCCATTTAACAAACGGCTTTCTGCCCGGATCTCAGCCTACCCGAACTCTCTGTACTGCGCCTTTTTTGTTTTTATCTCCACGTCAACGGTTTTCTTTTAAGTTCGATGTCATTATACAACATTCTTTGCCGTTTGTCAATGCTCTTTTGTCGGTTTATAAAAATATCCTTGCAGAAAAAAGAATGTTTGATTTGATCGTCCCTTTTGCTGCAAAATTATTTTTCACTTTGTTCCTGCTTGTTTTTGTGCTTTATTGCGGCTTTTTGTAAGGCTTCGGCGTCAAGCTGAATATTTTCTCCTTCCCACTCAATGGTGCGATCTTCATTGCGTTGTAGGCCTTGCAGTACTTTTCGATGCTGCGGTGTATATGCAGCAGTGATGGCGCAAATTTCACTTGCCCCGGCCTTTTTTAACACTTCTGCAGCTGCTTGCAACGTTGCGCCTGTTGTGAGAATATCATCAACCAACAAAATCTTTTTGCCCGTAATGTCTATTTGTGGATCCACTCCGAAAATGGTGCGTACATTGCGGGCTCTTTCCGTGTAGCTGCGACAGGTTGTTTGAGACCGATTTTTATGTTTTTTATACAATAAATGAGCATATAACGGCAGTTTGATTTGCTTGGCTATGTGCTGTGCCAAAAATTCTGCTTGACAATAGGGAACATTCTTTTTTTCTTTGTATCGAGGGATGCAGGTAACCAGTTGGTATTCACAAAGGTTCACAAGGCCTGTAAGCCGCTTTTCCATCGCCGTTGCCATCGCATCTCGTATCGGCTTATTTTTTTCATGCTTTAATTGTATCAGAGCTGTTCGGACGCTTCCTTCATAATTGTATACATGCACAACTTGTTCGATGTTTTCTAATGCATACTCTGTTTTATCTGCCGGGCGGACTGTTTGCGCGCATGCTGCACAAAAGACATGTTGGTCAAACGTGTCCATTAAATCCCCGCAGCCAATGCAGCGGTGTGTAAACAACAGGTTCCAAATGTTCATTGTTGTTCAAACTCCTTCAAAAGCCGGTATTTCAATCCCGAATATCTTTTATCGCTGCGCACGTTTTGAATCATTTGCAAAATTCTGTCAGAAGAGCCGACAATAATCAGTAATTGTTTGGCTCGCGTAATGGCAGTATAAAGCAGATTCCGTGTAAATAGAAGATCCGAACCGTCTAAAAGAGGTAAAATAACGGCATTAAATTCACTGCCTTGGCTTTTGTGCACCGTAATGGCGTAGGCCAGTTCAAGGTCTTCCAGTGTCTCCAGCGTGTAGGTGATTCGCCTCTCATCATATCGGACGACAAGGGTTTCATCTCTGGGATGAACGCTTTCAACAATGCCAATGTCCCCGTTAAAGACCCCGCGTTCAGGTTCCTCTTCTGGGTTTTCAGGCTCCAAACTGTAATTGTTCCGAATTTGCATCACCTTGTCACCCTCTCGGAATGTTTGTCCGCGAAAGGTCAGTTCTCTTTTGATTCCATCCGAAGGATTCAGGGCTTGTCGGAGCGCGTTATTTAAAGAGACTGTTCCGGTTGACCCCTTTCGGGTGGGTGAAAGAACCTGGATATCCTGAAATGGATCGTATCCATATGCGTTCGGCAATCGGGTGGAACAAAGATCGCACACTAAGTCTAACAGGTTTTGCGGGTGTGTTTGCCGCAAAAAGAAAAAGTCTTTTTTCTTTTCGGTCAAGATCGGTTTTTGTCCGTTTAAAACGGCGTGTGCATTGGTGATAATCAAACTTTCCTGTGCTTGACGGAAAATTTCTGTTAATTGCGTGGTTGCAACAATTTCACTGTCCAAAATGTCTTTAAAAATGCGGCCGGCTCCAACTGGGGGGAGCTGCGCTGAATCACCTACTAAAATCAACTTGGTTGACAATGTCATGGCATCTAACAGATGTGCAAAAAGACTTAAATCCACCATCGAGGCTTCGTCTACAATTACGGCATCGCAAGACAAGGGGTTTTCCTTATTGCGCAAAAACACAAATTCGCCCTCGCGAGGTTGATATTCTAACAGTCGATGAATGGTTTGAGCCGACTTCCCGGTTAGTTCTGCAATCCGTTTTGCGGCGCGACCGGTTGGAGCAGCCAGTAAAAAGGACATTCCTTTTTTCTCGAATGCTTTAATAATGCCGTTTAGTGTTGTCGTTTTTCCTGTTCCCGGGCCTCCGGTTAAAATCATCATTTGCTGTTGGCAGGCTTCTCGGATGGCCTGCTTTTGTCTTTCTGCAAAACAGATATGGAGTTGTTGTTGGATTTGTTCGATGTCTTCTTCAAAATTGCCTTCGTAGTCCGAAACAAACTTGCTGGCCAGCAGTACACGGTCGGTGATACTTTTCTCACAGTCATAAGCCCATCGCAGATAAACGCCGTCGGTATTCGCGATATGCGGCTCATAAACCAACACTTCGCTGTCGATCATGGATTGCAGGCTTTCCGCAACGGCTTCAGGCTCTGCCCCTAAGAGGTCCTGCGCAATCTGGCACAGTTTTTGTTTTGGTAAAAAGGTGTGTCCGTTTCCATACAGGTTATGGTTAATAATGTAAATAATCCCGGCTTCAATGCGATTGGTGCTGGCGCGGTCATATCCCATGCTTTCAGCAACACGGTCGGCCGTTTCAAATCCGATTCCGTTAATTTCACATAATCGATAGGGATTTTGGCGTAAAATATCGTAGGCTTTCATGCCCCATTGTCGGTAAATTTTAAACGCGGCATTGGGTGTAATGCCGAATTGCTGAAAATATAGTAAAATGGACTTTACGCCCATCGTGTCGGCCATGCTGTTTGCGATTTTTTGCGCACGCTGTAAAGAAAATCCTTTGAGTTGTGCTACGCGTTGCGGCTCATTTTCCAACACTTCGAGGGTTTCCGGTCCAAATGCCTCAATCAGTTGGTGGGCGGATTTTTCACGAACCCCCTGCACGATGCCTGAAGACAGGTATTTTAAAATCGCTGTTTCGGTGACTGGAAGACGGCTGGCAAAAGTCGTTACCACAAACTGTTGTCCGTATGTCTTATGTGTTGTATAGTTCCCTTCTACCTCGATTTGTTCGCCTTCTGCAATCAACGGCATGATCCCAACGGTAACAATTATTTGGTCGTGTGTTTGTAACTCGAGAACGGTATATCCGTTTTCGGCGTTTTTGTAGATAATATGTTCGACAACGCCGCTGAGTATCATGATTTCCCTCCATTGCTTCACCGAGATGTCCGGTTTTTGTTTTATGATACCACATTTTGTGAGTTTTTTCAATAGCGTTTTATATAAATAAGCCTTCCCCAACCGGGGAAGGCTTATTTTGGAGCCGGCATCATATTTGGAAACAACCAGTCCAGTGTTTTGTCATCGTAAACCTCGTCTAAAATTTGTCCAACAATCGTTTTAGGTGGCATGTGATATTCGTTGCGCAATGTTCTGCGCGTCTGAGCCAAAACCGTTAAGGCAATATCAAACACAAAAAAGAGGATAAGAGCTCGGGTTAAAATACGGCCCCACTTTACTGGCAGCATTTCGATAAATCGTGAAATCCAAGGATAAATAATCCGAATCCAGACGAGGCCCAACAGACCCCAGCACAGCATGAACATCAGGTTGGTTCGGCCATTAAAGTTAAACGGAGTATCGGAGTAGTCCCAGGATACGGTGTGAAAGACCATTTCTTGCGCCCAACTGCAAAAGTATTCAAAAACGCCTCCGATTAAACCGCTGCATAAAAAAATCAAAATATCACTTTTGTCAATGATTTTGTATAACCCAACGGTGATCAGCACCGCACCGATTCCGTAAATCGGAATAAACGGTCCTAAAACCAGACCTACGCGCATTTGAAACTCGTGCAGGGTAATCAGGCACCAAAAAGTTTCCATAATGCAGCCTGCGACATTTCCGATTACAAACAGCCAAAACAGTTTTGAAAAGCACATCCCTTTTGCAAAAATTTCAGGGGTTTGTTCTGTTTGTGGCTGTTTGAATGGCTGTTCCTTTTTTGTTGGGGGCGTTTGAGGTTTGTTTTTTAATTCGATCATGTCTGAACTTCTCTCTTTTCATTTTCGAAATTTATTATACAAGGTTTTTATGTTTTTGTCAATCAACTTGAAATCCAGGGGGCTTTATGGTATACTTTTTATACTGAGCGGGGAGGGCTGGTATTGATGACGGCGAAAGTGATTTACACAGAAAAAATGCTTCAGGACTATTTCAGATTTGGCGTGTTCGGCAAATATGTTGCATCTGCACTGCGTTATGCGTTGTGGTATCTGGTTGTATTTTTGGTTCTTGGTATTGTTTTGGCCGTGTCCGGCTTTTTTATGGGCAAGGATTTACTGATCTGGTCTGCCATCTCTGCTGCGTTGGTTGGGATTCTGCCTTTTGGGGTGTTTTGTATCAGTTATTTTTGGTATCCCAAGTGGCCGGTAAAAAAGATGTTGCGGCGCGTGCGTGGAAAAACGCTTGAATGCCAGGTAGAGCCAAACACCGTATCTTTTTCGGTCAACGGTAAGACGGTTCGATATGTTTATGGGGCTCTATTTGCAGTATATGAAACAGAACAGTACTTTTATTTCTGCAAAACAGCAAAAAATGCCTATATTGTTCCAAAAAAATGTTTTTTGGAGTCCGAAGATGAGGCTGTAGCATTTCTGAGAGAAAACATCCCGGCCTCTGTCTATCGAAAAGTCGGCAGGTAAAAAATGATTATAAAGTTGGTTTTGGATAAAAAAACGACGGATTGCCGCTTGCCAATCGGCTAAAACTATGATATAATTAAACGTAATATATAAATATTTTTTGTAAACAAATACCTGTTTGCAAATAGTGGGAGAGGTTAGCATGGACAGAATATTGCTGCGGGATTTGACCCAGCGCTTTTCTGATTTTGCGCAACAGCGCGTTTTGGTCAAAGGATGGCTCCGAACTGTTCGGAATTCGAAAACTTTTGGGTTTATGGAGTTAAACGACGGCAGTTGTTTTCGCGGTTGTCAGATCGTGTTTGAAGAAGAAAAACTGGATAATTATGCCCAAATTTCTAAGTTGAATGTCGGCGCGGCCGTTGAGGTAGAGGGCGTTGTCGTTGTGACGCCGGAGATGAAGCAGCCGTTTGAGATTAAGGCAGAAAAAATTACGATAGCCGGAGAATCCACCCCGGACTATCCATTACAGAAAAAGCGGCATTCCCCGGAATTTTTGCGGCAGATTGCTCATTTGCGGCCTCGGACGAATTTGTTTTCCGCTGTTTTTCGCGTTCGGTCTGTCGTTTCTTATGCCATTCATCGCTTTTTCCAGGAGCGGGGGTTTGTTTATGTGCATACGCCGATTATTACCGCCAGCGACTGTGAGGGGGCCGGGGAGATGTTCCGCGTCACAACGTTGGATCCGGATGCGCTTCCGCGTAAGGAAGACGGCAGCGTAGATTACAGCCAGGACTTTTTTGGAAAAGCGGCAAACCTGACCGTGTCCGGCCAGTTAGAGGCAGAGACGTTTGCCATGGCTTTTGGCAATGTTTATACTTTTGGTCCGACTTTCCGGGCCGAGAACTCCAACACGCCTCGTCATGCGGCGGAATTTTGGATGGTAGAGCCGGAGATTGCCTTTGCTGATTTGCAGGATGATATGGATCTTGCACGGGATATGCTAAAATATGTTATTTCCTATGTGATGGATGTTTGTGCTGACGATATTCGCTTTTTCAATTCGTTTGTGGATCAAGGTCTGATTGAGCGTTTGGAACATGTTGTTCAGGCAGACTTTGCGCACGTCACTTATACCGAAGCGGTAGAGATGCTGCAAAAGAGCGGCGCCACCTTTGAGTATCCGGTTTACTGGGGCTGCGATTTGCAGACCGAGCACGAGCGGTATTTGACCGAGCAGGTTTTCCGGTGTCCGGTTTTTGTAACGGATTATCCCCGCGAGATCAAAGCCTTTTATATGCGGCTCAACGATGACGGAAAAACCGTTGCCGCAGCGGACCTTTTGGTTCCGGGAATCGGCGAAATTATCGGCGGCAGCCAGCGTGAAGAGCGGTATGATTATTTGCAGCGCGCGTTTGAACAGTTCGGGCTGAAGCCGGAAGATTACAGTTGGTATGCAGATTTACGCAAGTACGGCGGCTGCAAGCATGCCGGGTTTGGTCTTGGCTTGGAGCGTTTGATTATGTACATGACGGGCGTTTCGAATATTCGGGATGTCCTTCCGTATCCGAGAACAGCCGGTTCTGCGGAGTTTTAATGAAAAAAAGAAGAATCGAGGGTTTATGATGCAAACATTGGAACAATTAATGCAAGAATATGAGGGTTATAAGCAGAAAGGGCTAAAACTGGATATGTCCAGAGGAAAGCCTTGTACCGAGCAACTTGATTTATCCGAACCGTT
The DNA here is from genome assembly GCA_014872655.1 of Clostridia bacterium. Taxonomy (GTDB): domain Bacteria; phylum Bacillota; class Clostridia; order Oscillospirales; family UBA644; genus UBA644. Next base: position 8,547 of record WHHJ01000020.1, on the reverse strand, counting down.
GTTAACCGTTCTTGCCCACAATTCAGATTGTGTGGGGAAAAACGGGGTAGATTATCGGAATTACGGTTGTTTGGACGGGATCCCGGAGGCGAAAGAATTGTTTGCCGATTTGCTGGGATTGAAGCCGGACAACGTGATTGTTTGCGGAAACAGTAGTTTAAATTTGATGTACGATACCGTAGCTCGGGCGATGATGTTTGGTGTGGGCGGACACAAGCCGTGGAAAGACTGCGGAAAAATCTCGTTTTTATGCGTTGTTCCGGGCTATGACCGACATTTCTTTGTAACGCAGACGTTTGGCATCAATATGATTTCTGTTCCCATGTTGGCAGATGGTCCGGATATGGATCAGATTGAACAGCTCGTTCGGTCGGACGCCTCGATTAAGGGAATCTGGTGCGTGCCCAAGTACAGCAATCCCGACGGCATTACATACAGCGACGAAGTCGTCAAACGGTTTGCCAATTTGTCTGCCGCGGCTCCTGATTTCCGGATCTTTTGGGACAATGCGTATGCGGTACATGATTTTGATGAGCAGGACCAAGACACACTGTTGAACATTTTTGATGAAGCGTATCGCGTTGGCAACGAAGATATGATTTATGAATTTGCTTCCACTTCAAAGGTTACGCATCCGGGAGCCGGAGTTGCCGTGATTTGTGCCAGCGAGCGGAATGTAGCAGAAATTAAAAAACAGATGTCTGCACAAACGATTGGTTATGATAAACTCAATCAGTTGCGGCATGTTTTATATTTTGGCAATGCCGACGGATTGCGGGCTTATATGCGCAAGCATGCGGCGATTATTCGGCCCCGGTTTGAAGTTGTTTTACAGGCTTTTGATCAGCAACTGACCGGGATTGCTGAGTGGCATCGGCCTAAAGGTGGATATTTTATTTCGCTCAATGTTCCGGACGGCTGTGCGTCTCGGGTTGCTCAGTTGATGAAAGAGGCCGGGGTTGTGATGACTGGTGCCGGAGCGACCTTCCCTTATGGCAAAGATCCCCGCGACAGAAATCTGCGCATTGCGCCGACCTATCCAACCATAGAGGAACTGAAAACAGCCGTAGATATTTTGTGCCTTTGCGTTAAGATTGCGGCACTTGAAAAACAGGAAAAGGGAGTTTAATGATATGAGTTACGACCGTTACGAAAGTCCGTTCAGTACCCGGTATGCCAGCAAGCAAATGCAATACATTTTTTCTGCAGACAATAAATTCCGTACCTGGCGCAGACTTTGGATTGCCCTGGCGCGCGCGGAGCAAAAGCTGGGCTTAGACATTTCCGATGAGCAAATCGCGCAAATGGAACAGTATAAAGACGATATCAATTATGATGTTGCCGAGAAGCGCGAGAAAGAAGTCCGTCATGATGTCATGAGCCATATTTATGCCTATGGACAGCAGGCTCCGAAGGCCAAGCCGATTATCCATTTGGGCGCAACTTCCTGCTATGTCGGTGACAATACGGATATCATCGTGATGCGGCAGGGTATGGAGCTTGTTCGGGATAAACTGTGTACGGTGATTCAGTTGCTGGCAGATTTTGCCGATCAGTACAAGCAGCTTCCTTGTCTGGCATACACACACTTACAGCCAGCTCAGTTGACGACGGTTGGTAAACGTGCAACATTGTGGATCAATGAGCTGTTGATGGATTATGAAGAACTAGAAAGTCGGCTTGCTAATCTGAGCCTGTTGGGACAGAAGGGCACTACCGGTACCCAGGCAAGTTTTATGGACTTATTTAACGGCGACGGAGAAAAAATCGACCAATTAGAGCAAATGATTGCCCACGAAATGGGGTTCGAGCGTGTCGTTCCGGTTTCCGGACAGACGTACAGCCGTAAGGTAGATGCTCAGATTTTAAATACATTGAGCGGGATTGCACAGTCTGCTTATAAATTTGCCAATGATTTGCGTATTTTGGCTAGCTTTAAAGAAATGGAGGAGCCCTTTGAAGAACATCAAATCGGATCTTCCGCGATGCCGTATAAACGCAATCCTATGCGCAGCGAGCGTATCTGTGCGTTGGCTCGGTACGTAATTACGAATTCTTTAAACCCGGCCTATACCGCGTCGACTCAGTGGTTTGAGCGGACATTGGACGATTCTGCCAATAAGCGCATCGCGGTTGCCGAGGCGTTTCTTGCCGTAGATTCTATTTTAAATATTTATATCAATGTGGCGGACGGTTTGGTTGTCTATCCGAAAATGATTGAACAGCGCGTGATGCGGGAGTTGCCGTTTATGGCAACCGAAAACATTATGATGGAAGCCGTTAAAAAAGGAGCAGATCGTCAGGAAATGCATGAACGGATCCGTCAGCACAGCCTGGCGGCAGCCGAGCAAGTTAAAGTTTTTGGACGTGAAAATGACTTGGTTTCTCGTATAGCTGCAGACCCTGCTTTTGGTTTGACCGAGGAAGAAATTCGTCGTGTTCTGGATCCGGCTTTATTTATCGGCAGATGCCCGCAGCAAGTAGAGCGATTTTTGCAGCGTGATGTGGCTCCGGTGATCCAGCGGTATCAGGATCGACTGGTTAAAGACGTTGAGTTAAACGTATAAAAAAACAGTATACGCCGCTTGGCGTATACTGTTATTCGACTTTTTAGGTGATTGACTGGCAAATACTCTGTGTACCTATTCGCGACCTTTTTCGAGTTTGTTTTATTTAAAAAAGGAATGAATGCGTAAAACTTTTTCATATATATCAACAGAGTGCAAGAGTTGATTTGTTGTAGCCGTAATCACACAGGCTTTGTTCTGATCTGATTTATGCCAAAGAAGCCTCTGCCGGTTCGGCGGCTGCCTCTGGGACTATCAGGTCAGAAGATTCTTCTTGGGGCTGATCTTCCGATTGTTCGCAAGCACGTTTATATTCTTGCAAAATTTCTTGTTCGATATATTGACGGGTCTGTGCATCAATCGGATGGGCGATATCGAGTTGTTTATTTTGTGCATTTTTACGATACGGCATGGCGATAAACAGGGACTTGTCCTCTGGCCGTTCAATAACCTTCATGTCGTGCACGGCAAAAACATTGTCGATAACAATGGAGACGATCGCCTTCACTTTGCCTTCGTGGATAATTTTTCTGATTTTTACTTCCGTGATTTTCATACGCGTCAGACTCTCCTTTGTATTGTCCTTTTGTTTTGACGTTAAAAAAATGTTACACTTATTACGAAAATATTTCAGATACAATTCAATTATACAACATTTTTCGCAAAATTGAAACGGATATTCTGCCCAAAATTATATTTGTATTTATAGTGATTTTAGATAAAAGAAAAAATCAAAGATCGGAGATGAAAAGATGGACTTTTTACAGGCTATCATTATGGGAATTGTACAGGGTGTTACGGAGTTTTTGCCGATATCCAGCTCCGGACACCTTGCGCTTGTCGGGAATTTAATGGGTGTCAATATGGAAAGTTATGCGTTTTTGACCGCACTGCTGCACGTGGGAACGCTAGTGGCTGTGTTTATTGCTTTTCGTAAAACCATTTGGAAATTAATTCTTGCGCTGATCGAATTGATTAAAAAGATATTTACCGGTAAGTTTTCCTTCAAGCAGGCAACGGCTTCCGAACGGATGTTAATTTTTTTAGTTGTTTCATGTTTGCCTCTCATTATTGCTTTGTTTATTAAAGATTCGATTGAGCGGATTGCAAACTATACCTGGATGGTTGGGATTGCATTGATTATTAACGGAATTGTTTTATTTGTCAGCGATCATGTTCCCCCTTCCGACAAGAAGGCCGGCCGTATGACCTTTGGGGATGCGATTCGAATTGGGCTTGCACAGTTGGTAGCGGTAACGCCCGGTATTTCCCGTTCGGGTTCGACCATTACAATGGGTGTTGCGTGTGGGTTGGATCGGGCCTATGCCGCAAAGTATTCGTTTATTTTGTCTATTCCGGCGATCCTTGCCGGGGCGGCAGTTAGCTTTAAGGATGCTTTGTCTGACGGCAGTCTTGTAGCGTCGTCCATTCCTGCTTATTTGGTCGGGATGGTCATTGCCGGGGTCGTTGGATTTTTAGCGATTAAGCTGTTAGAATATTTGCTGCGGTCTAAAAAGTTTTACATTTTTGCTATTTACAGTATTGTAGTAGGCGTTGCGGCCATTATTTTAAATTTTGTAATGTAGTAATTCCCGTAAATGTTGTGTTGTAGAAAAGAGAGGATTTCTAAAAATGCCGGCTAGGAAAAAGCGTCGTTCTTCTGCGTCTCGGACAGGACAGAGAAAAACACAGAAACGCGCATCTGCGCAAAAAATGGATGAGAATGTTCGGAATACCATTTTGTCTATTCTTTTGTTTGGTGCCGCGGTTTGTATGATCATCTGCTTTATTGCGCCTACCGCACCTCTATGTACGGCGGTAAACAGTTTTATTTATGGCATGTTTGGTGTCTGCGGAATTGCCGTTCCGCTGGTTTTGATCATAACAGGTCTTTTTTTAATTCTTCGGTATGACCGAGTCGGCGCCCGTTTGGGCTGGATGGCGCTGATGCTGTTTTTAATTGACTCCTTGGTGAATGTTTTTTCTTTTGTTTATGATGCGCAAACACAAAAAACGGTGTTGGATGTCCTGGTTCGTTTGTACCAGGACGGGCAGACTTTCCGCTCCGGCGGAGTGATTGGCGGCTTGATCAGCGTTCCGTTGAGTTTGGTGGCCGGAAAGATTATTACCACGATTTTATTGATCGTTGCAATTTTGGTCGTGTTGGTTATTGCTTCCGGAAAGACGTTGATGCAATATGTAAAAACACCGCAAGAGCGCCGAGAAGCACGGCAGGAGCGCCATGCGCGTATGGAGAAACAGCAGGCCGAATTTGATGAACCTCGGCCCGGAGTGGAGAAAAGAAATCGTCAAAAATTTAAAATACCACAACCGAAAAAGAAGTTTGTAATTCCCGAAACCGATCCGGAACCGGCCCCATCCTCTTCTGTTCCCGTTCCACAGCCTGTTGTTTCTTTTTCAACAAATTTGGATCAAGTTCAGGATGACCTGCAAGACTTTTCTGAAAATAAGGGTCCAGATGGCTCTTTGGAACCTGAAACGATTACCAAAGAACAAATTCGGCAGGAACAGGCGTCTGTTGCGGCCGAAATCGCGCAGCAGGAAAATACGGATGAAAAACCCTATGTTTTTCCGTCTTTAGATTTGCTTGCAAAACCGGAAAAAACAAATGATAGCGGTGTAGAAGAAGAATTGCGGCGAACCGGCGAAAAATTGGTTGAAGCTTTGCGTAGTTTTAATGTAGAAACGCACATTTTGCACGCTTCTCGCGGGCCGACCGTTACCCGGTATGAGTTAGCGCCTGAAATGGGTGTAAAAATCAGTAAAATTACCAGTTTGGCCGATGATATCGCCTTGAATCTTGCCGCCAAAGGGGTTCGAATTGAAGCGCCGATTCCGGGAAAGTCTGCGATCGGGATCGAGGTTCCTAATAAAACGCAGCAAACCGTGTATTTGCGGGAGCTGATCGACAGTGAAGAATTTCGGACAAGCAAAAGCAAAATTAGCGCCGCACTGGGTAAGGATATCAGCGGAGAGCGAATCGTGATTGATTTGGCTCGCATGCCGCACTTGTTGATTGCCGGTGCAACAGGAACCGGAAAGTCTGTATGTATCAATTCGATTTTAATGAGTTTATTGTACAAGGCTTCTCCGGAAGAAGTCAAATTGATTTTAGTGGACCCCAAGATGGTAGAATTTACCGTATATAAGGGGCTTCCTCATTTGTTAATTCCCGTTGTGACAGATGCCAAAAAGGCTGCCGGAGCGCTGAGCTGGGCGGTCAGTGAAATGCTGACGCGGTACCAGATGTTTGCCAATAAAGGGGTTCGGGACTTTAACGGATATAATAAAAGTTTAGAGCCGGGAGAAAAGAAGATTCCGCAAATCGTTATCGTCATCGATGAGTTGTCGGATTTAATGATGGCCTCTCCCAAAGAGGTCGAGGATGCGATTTGCCGTCTTGCACAGATGGCACGTGCAGCGGGAATGCATTTGGTCATTGCCACCCAGCGTCCATCTGCGGATGTTATTACCGGAACGATTAAAGCCAATGTTCCGTCCCGGATTGCGCTGGCCGTTTCCAGCGGGATCAACTCCCGGATTATTTTGGATGATCAGGGGGCTGAAAAACTACTCGGCCGGGGCGATATGCTGTATGATCCGATCGGGGCTCCTAAGCCGTTGCGTGTTCAGGGCTGTTTTGTTCATGATAAGGAAGTTGAACGTGTAGTAGAAGCGATTAAGGCCAACAATGCCTGCGAGTATGACCATGATGTGGTCAAGAAGATTGAACAAGCGGCTGCGGCGCAAGATCAAAAAGGGTCTAAATTGGGTGGAAACGGACAAACGCAGGCTTCGGAAGAAGGGGACGATGAAATGTTCCTGAAAGCGGTTGAAGTGGTTGTAGAGTCCGGACAAGCCTCTACCTCGATGTTACAGCGGCGGGTCGGTTTAGGTTATGCCCGTGCCGCGCGTTTGATTGATATGATGGAACAGCGCGGGATTGTCGGTCCGTATCGGGGGTCGAAACCGCGAGAAGTGCTGATGACCAAAGATCAATTTTTAGAAATGAAGCTCGGCGGGGAAGTGTCGGAAACGCCTGCGGAAGAATAAAGACAGTCTGTTAAGGCAAAGGGAGGAAATATTTTGGGATTTTTGCCGATCACCGTACAAGAAATGCAGGAACAAAAGATCGAGCAGTTTGATTTTATTTATGTGTCCGGAGATGCGTATGTAGACCATCCCTCTTTTGGTACGGCTATCATTACGCGTGTGATACAGGCTGCTGGGTATACCGTCGGTATTCTTGCGCAGCCGGATTGGCATAAAACAGAATCTTTTCAGATTTTTGGCGCGCCCAAATACGGGTTTTTTGTTTCCTCCGGCAGTATTGACTCCATGGTGTCGCACTATACGGTCGCTAAAAAGCGCAGGTCTCGGGATGCGTATTCACCGGGCGGAGAGGGCGGAAAGCGGCCGGACAGAGCCGTCATTGTGTATTGCAATAAGATTCGAGAGGCATATGGAAAGATTCCGATCATTATTGGAGGTCTGGAGGCGTCTTTACGGCGTTTTGCGCACTATGATTATTGGCAGGATACGGTCCGGCGTTCCATTTTACTGGATTCTTCGGCCGATATGATTTCTTATGGTATGGGGGAACGTCAAACGCGGGAAATCTGTGATCGTTTGGCGGCCGGAGAACCGATTTCATCCATGACGGATATTGCGGGCACTTGTGTGCTGGTGTCCGAAAAACCTTTGGATTGTTTGGAATGCCCATCTTATGAACGGGTTAGCGTTCCGGATGCTGTCGGAAAACGCGCTTATGCGGAAGCAACGCGGATGCAGTACGAACAACAAGACGCCTTTGCGGGAAAAACGATTGTGCAGCGGCATGGAACTCGTTACGTCAAACAGAATCCACCGGCAGAACCTGTTGGTGGGGCAGAGTTGGATGCCGTATATGCGTTGCCGTATATGCGCACGTATCACCCTTTTTATGAGGCGGCTGGCGGAGTTCCGGCGATTCAGGAAGTTGAGCATTCCATTACGCATAATCGCGGATGTTTTGGCGGTTGTAATTTTTGTGCCATCGCCTTTCATCAGGGTCGTTATGTAACATCTCGTTCTGAAAAAAGTGTTTTGGATGAAGCGGTAAAAATTACGCAAGGCAAAAATTTTAAAGGGTATATCCATGATGTCGGAGGCCCTACAGCAAATTTCCGGCGCAGCGCCTGTGATAAAAAATCATTGTGTACCAACCGTAAGTGTCTTGCGCCTCGCATTTGTCCTGCTGTAAAGGTGGATCATTCGGAATATTTGCAGATGCTGCGGAAGTTGCGGCAATTGCCACGTGTAAAAAAGGTCTTTATTCGTTCAGGTATCCGATATGACTATTTAATCGCCGATAAAGATCCCACCTTTTTTGAAGAATTGGTACGGTATCATATCAGCGGACAACTGAAAGTAGCCCCGGAACATTGTTCCGATCGGGTTCTGGATTATATGGGAAAACCGCATTTTGACGTATACCAAAAATTTTATCAGCGGTTTTTTGAACTCAATAAAAAGTTTGGAATGAATCAATACCTGGTTCCTTATATGATTTCTTCGCACCCAGGCAGTACCTTGGAAGATGCGATTGAATTGGCCCTATATTTACGCAAGATCGGGTATCATCCTGAGCAGGTGCAGGATTTTTATCCTACGCCGGGGACGATTTCTACTGCAATGTTTTATACAGAGTTGGACCCGATGACATTAAAGCCTGTGTTTGTCGTAAAAAATCCTCGTGAAAAAGCCTATCAGCGAGCATTGTTGCAATGTTTTAACCCGAAGAATCATGCGTTGGTCAAAGAGGCCTTGATTCATGCCGGCAGACCGGATTTGATTCGGGTGTTGCTGCCTAGTATTCGCGGCAACACAACGGCGCGGAACCGAAAAAAGAAATAAGTCGATCTTTGTGTTAAACATTAGTTAAAATGATACCGATTTATAATGTGGATAACAAACAAAG